>JAHEGP010000002.1 GCA_024645065.1 Cellvibrionales bacterium
AAGAGGTAGACCGCACCGTCAGCCATATGAAAGATGAGGCTGCCAATTTTCCCGATCCCGCTGACCGCGCCACCCAGGAAGAGGAGTTCAGCCTTGAACTCAGGACCCGCGATCGCGAGCGCAAGCTGATCAAGAAGATTGAGTCCACCCTCGAACTGATAGACCAGGACGAGTATGGGTACTGCAATTCCTGCGGCGTTGAAATCGGCATCAAACGACTTGAGGCACGCCCTACTGCCAACCTGTGTATAGACTGCAAAACCCTCGACGAAATACGAGAGAAGCAACAGCGCGGATAGGACACGGGCGATGCCCGGATAAGCGGCCTTGTCTGCCACAGGGCAGTGGCGCTAGCGGCAGCCTGACCACTGTGGCACACCAGACGCCATGCAACCCTACATAGGTCGATTCGCACCCTCTCCCTCAGGCCCCCTCCACTTTGGTTCGCTGGTCGCGGCACTTGCGAGCTATCTGGATGCCCATGCCCACGCGGGCAAATGGTTGCTGCGCATTGATGACCTTGACCCACCTCGCGTAGTTCCCGGCGCAGCGCAACAAATCATCGATGCGCTGCGCTGCCATGGCTTGCTATGGGATGGTGAGATTTGCTGGCAGAGCCAGCGCAGCGCGGCCTATGCCTCGGCCCTGCAAACCCTTCGAAATCGCCGATTGCTATACTTCTGTGACTGTACCCGGGCCATGCTGGCGGACGCCGGCGGCACTTATCGAGGACGTTGCCGCGACCGCGGCCTCAAGGCTAACTCGCCAATGGCCTGTCGAGTGCGACTCGATGGGCACACCATACGCTTTACAGATTTGTTCCAGGGCCCGCAGTCAAGTTGTCCACTTCAGGAATCCGGAGATTTTGTGGTGCAGCGAAAAGACCGTCTTTACGCCTACCAACTGGCCGTTGTGGTGGACGATGCAAGCAGCGGGGTTACCCATGTGATCCGGGGAGCCGACCTGCTTGACTCCTGCGGCCGCCAGATTTACTTGCAGCAACTGTTGGGCTTCGACACACCGGTTTATGGTCATGTACCGGTAGCGAGTACAGTTTACGGCCAAAAGTTAAGCAAGCAGAACCTTTCGCCTGAGATCGAACGCCATGCCGCCCTGGATAACCTATTGGCAGCACTGCGGTTTTTGGGGCAAACACTGCCCGCGCAACCGCAATCCAACAGCGCCGAACTGCTGCACTGGGCAGTCAGGAACTGGCGTCGTGATCAGGTCCCGCACAGCATGGCACAAGTGTATGAAAGCTAAAGCTGGCACCACCGATCGGACTATCCACCGGCTGATGCAGCGCCCATAGCCACCGTCCCTCGGCATATGCTGGAGATACCGGTTAGCAACATCAACAGCGAGCGCCGGGAGGGAGCCCTGTTTGCAGCCCCCGTCCCCCTTGGTTACTATCGCGGCACATCTTTTCATGGCGAGCCTGGACACCCTGTCGGTCCGGCACCAACACCTTAACCTGCTGCGGGATTATCCAATGCTGGCGCAACGTTCTTTGCTGCTGATAATTTTCGTACTGTTTTTTTTCGAACCCCTGGCCAAGGAATGGACCGCAAGCGGCGCCTGGTACCGTCCCTACGGTGCCTGGCTGGCCATAGTGGTTACGGCTTTTATCACTCAATACTGGGTTCGCAGACGTGGGTCTTGATGCCGGCGATATCTTTGTCATCGGGCTGGTTTACGTACTGGCCCTGTTTGCTATCGCCTACGGCACCAACCACGGCTGGATATCTCATCGCCTGGTGCGACACCCCCTGGTCTATGTCATGTCCCTGGGGGTCTTTGCCAGCGCTCTGGCCTTCTACGGCGTAGTCGGCCTGGCCCACGATTACGGCTACGATTTTCTCAATTATTACCTGGGCATAGCCGGCTTCTTTCTGCTGGGCCCCCTCATCCTGATGCCTCTCCAACGGATATGTCGCGCCAATCAACTGGCATCGCTCGCCGACCTGCTGACCTTTCGCTATCGGTCGCAATGGGCCGGAGCGCTGGTATCGGTATTTCTTACGGTCAGTGTACTGCCGCTGTTGGCGTTGCAGATCAAAGCAGTAACCGACACGGTGCAAATCCTCACCAGCCCCGACAGCCAGCTGACGGGCGGCACCTTACCGCAAATGGGCGTCGCGCTGGTTTTTTGCGCAATCATCTCGCTTTTCACCATGTTGTATGGCGCGGGAGAAGCCACTGCGGGGCGGCGCCACAATGGGCTTGTTCTGGCTATCGCCTTCGAAACCCTGGTCAAGACCATGACCCTGGCGATTATCGGCTGCGCAGCGCTATTCGGGATTTTTGGCGGGATAGATGGGCTCGATCGCTGGCTGAGCGCCAATCCGGAAGCTATGCAACAGCTTAACAATCGAAACTCCGATGACATGGGGCGGGTACTGATGCTGATTTCGTTCGCCGCAGCAGTGGGCATGCCACATATGTTCCATATGGCGTTCTCCGAAAACCCGTCACAGCAATCGCTGCGAGCTTCGGTGTGGGGCGTGCCGCTGTTGATGCTGGTTATGAGTATCCCCGTGTTGCCAATTCTCTGGGGTGCAATAGCACAGGGCGCCGACCTGCCTCCTGAATACTATACCCTGGGTATCGGCATCAGCCTGGACTCACCGCTGCTGTGTGCAATTACGTTCGTCGGCGGGCTGTCCGCCGCAAGTGGCATTATTATCGTATCGACCCTGGCACTGGCGTCGATGTGCCTCAACCATCTTATCCTGCCTTTTTACCAGCCCGGTACCAACACTGACATCTATCGCTGGATAGTGCGGATAAAGCGGTCTCTGATAGCCACAATAATCCTCGCGGGATTGTTGTTTTATAGCACTTTCAGGCAGCAGGGTAATCTGTCCGCACTGGGCATTTCGGGATTCTCAGCAGCACTGCAATTCCTGCCGGGAACCGTGGCGCTACTGTATGCGCCCGGGGTTAATCGCAAAGGCTTTATTGCCGGGCTGGCGAGCGGAATGCTTGCCTGGCTGCTCACTCTGTTTTTGCCGGCGCTCAGCACAACTGAGCCCGTAATGATGAACCTGGTATCGGGTTTCGGCCAGCCCGAAGACGACTGGCCCGGTATGATTTTATTGTGCTTCAGCGTAAATATTATCGTCATGGTGTTGGTATCTTCCATCACCAGCCCCACCGACGATGAAAAAGCCGCGGCCGAATTATGCTCCGTCGATAAGCTCGCCCGCCCCCAACGCCAAAGCCTGGCTTTCGGTTCTGCCCGGGCAATTCGCCAGGCCCTGGCCACAGCGCTTGGAAAAAACGTAGCGCAAAGGGAAGTCGACAAGGCGATGCAGGCACTGCAACTGGAAGAAAACGAATCGCGCCCCTACGCCCTGCGTCGACTGCGCAACCAGATCGAAGCCAACCTTTCCGGATTGTTCGGGGCCACCGTCGCCCACGATACGGTCAATCGGTTGCTCCCTTATAATGCTGACAACCGCCTTGTAACGACCGAAGATATTCATCTTGTAGAAACGCGGCTGGAGCTGGAACAACAGCAACTCACGGGCATGGCTGCGGGACTGGACGGTTTGCGGCGCTTTTATCGCCAGACTTTACTCGATCTACCCATGGGGGCTTGTATTCTGGGTCAGGACCATGAAATTGTACTCTGGAACGGTGCACTCCAGCGACTGAGCGGCATTCATGCCGACTATGTAACCGGAGCACTTGCTGACAACTTGCCGCCACCCTGGGGCGATCTGCTGCTGGATTTTGCGGCCCGGGAGGGCAGCAGCCAGCAAAAACGCGAGCTGCTGATCGATAATGCACGACGCCTGGTGAACCTGCAGAAGACCTATTCCGGCCCCAACCCTACCCACAGCGGCGATACCATTATCCTTGTGGAAGACGTCACCGAAGCGCAACTTCTCGAGGATGAATTGATCCATAGTGAGCGGCTAAAATCCCTGGGCAGGGTCGCTGCAGGGGTGGCACACGAAATTGGCAACCCGGTGACCGGAATTGCCTGCCTGGCGCAAAACCTGCGCGCCGAGAGTGATGATCCCGAACTACTGGAGATCGCGGACGACATCCTGACCCAAACCGAACGCATCAACGCAATCGTCCAAACCCTGGTCAATTTTACCCATGGTGGCAAGCACACAGAAATCCAGGCCAGGGACAATATCTGCCTTTACGACTGCGTCAGCGAGGCCATCAACCTTCTTCTGCTCGACAAAGAGTCAATGCCTGTTCGCTATGTCAACAAGTGCGATGGGCAATATCAAGTGGTTGGCAATCAACAGCGACTGACCCAGGTATTCCTTAACCTGCTAAGCAACGCCCGGGATGCCTGCTCACCCAACCAGCAAATCGTAATCACCAATTGGCTGGTAAATCCGGGTACCGTTGCGGTGGCGGTGACCGACCCGGGCAGCGGCATTGACCCGGTCCAACTGGAGCACATTTGGGAGCCGTTTTTTACCACCAAGGAACCCGGACAGGGAACCGGCCTGGGATTGGCGCTGGTGTACAGTATTGTCGAGGCCCATGAAGGCAGGATGCGAGTAGAAAGCCCGCCAGCGGGTGCGGACAAAGGTACGCGATTCATCATAGAGCTCCCGCGCAGCGGCCAAAACAATTCCGTAGACTGGTCAATATGAGCATTGGCAACCGCTCGTATTCCGGTTATGGTTATTTATGCGGGTCCTCGAAAGGGGCCTGACGTCGTCCAGCCAGCAATGATTATTACAGGAGTGCTATGCCGTCTATCCTAGTCGTTGATGACGAGCAGGTTATTCGTAAATCGTTACGCCGCTTACTTGAGCGCCACAGCTATTCTGTGTCTGAGGCCGGCACCGTTGCCGAGGCGCTCGCCAGTTTAGAGGACCGCTCCTTCGATCTGATCATCAGCGACCTGAGACTGCCGGGTGAGCCTGGCACTGCCCTGATAAAACCGGCGGGTGACATACCCGTTCTTATCATGACCAGCTATGCCAGCCTCCGCTCGGCTGTTGACTCAATGAAGATGGGGGCCGTCGATTACATCGCGAAACCCTATGACCACGATGACATGCTCGGTGCTATAGAAGATATTATCAGCTGTAGCAAACAGCAGCAGGCACAAAGCATAGGTCGCGGCGACGCGCCTGAAGCATTGCCGGGATTTATCGGCAATTGCAAGGATATGCAAAAGCTGTATCAACAGATAGGCAAGTTCGCCCCAACCAATACCACCACCCTGATCCATGGTGAAACCGGCACCGGCAAGGAACTGGTCGCGCGGGCACTGCACTCCCATAGCCACAGAGCTGACAAGCCACTGATATCCGTCAATTGTGCCGCAATCCCTGAAACGCTGATCGAATCAGAGTTATTCGGCTACGAAAAAGGCGCATTTACAGGAGCCGCCAGCAACCGCATGGGGCTCATTGAGGCAGCAAATGGCGGCACCCTGTTTCTGGATGAGATCGGAGAGTTACCGATAGAGGCCCAGGCGCGCCTGCTGCGATTCCTGCAAGAGGGAGAAATTCGCGCCATCGGCTCGGTCCAGACCCGCAAGGTGGATGTCCGCCTGATTGCAGCGACGCATCGCGACCTCAAGCGACTATCCCGCGAGGGTCAGTTTCGGGAAGACCTCTACTACCGCATCAATGTCATGCAACTCAACCTGCCGCCATTGCGTGATCGCGGCAAGGACATTCTTGAAATAGCCGAGGCCTGCCTCGCTCGCAGCTGCAAACAGCTCGACTGCAGACAGCTGCACTTTTCCGCCAAAGCGATACAGGCGATTACTACCTATCGCTGGCCTGGCAACGTCCGTGAATTACAGAACGCTGTGGAGCGCGCTGTGATACTTTGCGACGGTGATGAGATCGACTACGACCTGCTCAGTATCGACCTTGAGCTGGTGCGCGTAGGTTCACAATCCGGATCTGTGCGACGCGGGGTCGAGCCACTGCACAGCGTCAGGAGAACCGATGATGAGCCTGACGAAGACCTCTCGCTGGAAGACTATTTCCAGCGATTTGTGCTGGAACACCAGGACAGCATGAGCGAAACGGAGCTGGCTCGCAAACTGGGTGTCAGCCGAAAATGCCTGTGGGAACGACGTCAGCGTCTGGGCATACCGAGAAAGAAAAGTCTCAAAAATTCTTCACGAACCGGTAATGCCTGAGACCGTGGCAGAAGGCCGGCGCAAAAAGCCGAAGGCGAAGAAAACACAAAGTGTTACCTTCGCCGGCAACAAGTAACATGAGCCGTCCTCATTGGTAACAAAAAACCTGCTCAAAACGCGTAGCACTTAACGGAAAATTTGCAAGTCATTGATTTATATATTTATTTCAAAACTGGCACAAAAAGTGCTTTACTTTACCGTAGAATAATAACGATAAATAACAATAAGAAAGCAAATAATAATAACAACAGTAAGACGAGACCTGGATGGGGAGAGAAATCTCCCTGTCTTTACTTGTTGGACCTCAGACTCAAGACCCGCTTTTTCATTCTGAGAAAATCACGCAACCCGGCTTCGGCATAGGCGACCCGTCGGCGCTGTGATAGACTCCCCCGCAATCTGATCAGGCGCGTCTGAAGCTGACCCGCTGCCGCGCCGATGGACCCGATCCGGGACTATCAGCACCTGGTACCAATTTTGACCTAACACAAGGGCAGGCATGCTAAACATATTGTGCCATCAGCACCGAACCCGACTTTTACCACCGTCGAAAGCAGATTTTCTTTGCCGATGACAGTGCACCAATCCATCGACCCCGACAGAATCAGCCCCAATGCGCTAAAGGTCATCCAGCGCCTCGAAGGGGAAGGTTTTGAAGCTTACCTGGTGGGGGGTGGCGTTCGCGATCTGCTGCTGGGGAACTCGCCCAAGGATTTCGACGTATCTACCGACGCCCGCCCCGAGGAAATTCGCCAATTGTTTCGCAATTCCCGCATCATCGGAAGACGCTTCCGGATTGTCCACGTCCTGTTCGGCCGCGAAGTCATTGAAGTGACAACGTTTCGCGGGCATCACCCGGAGAACACGACATCTGACCCCAACAAGCATGCGCGAATGTCTGACTCCGGCCGCTTGCTGCGGGACAATATCTACGGTTCGCTGGAGGAGGATGCGTTGCGACGCGATTTTACTGTCAATGCTCTGTATTACAGCCCTTCCAGCGACCGCATTCTTGATTACTGCCAGGGACTCAAGGACCTGGACAATCGAACATTGCGACTGATTGGTGAGCCCACCACCCGTTATCGGGAGGACCCGGTGAGAATGCTGAGGGCGGTGCGGTTTTCCGCTAAACTTGATTTTTCGATGAGCCCCGACGTGGAGCTGCCCTTCAATGAACTGGCGCCGCTGCTGCACGATATTCCCGCGGCACGTATGTTTGATGAGGTGTTGAAGCTATTTATGTCGGGCTCGGCATTGGCTACCTATCGCGAATTACAGCGCCACCAGCTGTTCGGTTTTCTGTTCCCCGCGAGCCAACGCATCCTGCGACATGAAGACCCGGTATCACATCACTTTATCGAAGCAATGCTGCGCAACACCGACCTGCGCGTGAGGCAGAACAAACCGGTTACGCCGGCTTTTCTCTATGGCTCAATCCTTTGGCCGGCGGTGCGACAACAAACCGAGGCCCTACTGAAGCAGGGCGAGCCGCCCGTTCCGGCGCGCCAGCAAGCGGGTATCGCAACTATCGAGCACCAGCTGCAATATACATCGATCCCCCGCCGATTCAGCACACCCATGCGGGAGATCTGGGAGCTCCAGGCTCGCCTGGAAAACCCGCGTGGAGCCGAACAGATGCTCCTCCTGCCAAGATTCAGGGCCGCTTACGACTTCCTGTTATTGCGGGAGGAGGCGGGCGAGGACACCGGCAACATGGGGGCCTGGTGGACCCAGTACCAGGATGCGGACGAAGAGCAACGCAGATCGCTGGTTAGCGGATTAAAGCTAACCAGGCCCAACAAGCGCAAGCCGCGCCGCAAGCGCCGGACCCCGAGCCGCAAATTGTCTGACCAGGCTCCATGAAGACCATGCCAGTGGCAACTGCGAAAACACTCGTGGCACTGAATCTGCCCGCCTCGTCATGAGCGGGAGGGATTTGCGGGTTCACACCAGCTATATCGGCCTCGGTAGCAATCTCAAGCAACCCACAAGGCAGCTCACGAGCGCCCTGCAATCCCTGGCACAGCTACCACAATGCCGCTTGCGCGCCTGGTCTTGTTTTTATCGAAGCCATGCTGTCGGACCCGGGATCCAGCCGGATTACATTAACGCCGCCGCTCAACTGGATACAGATCTGGAACCGTCACAGTTACTGGGGCAATTGCACGCCATTGAGCAACGCCAGGGCAGGCAGCGCCTGGAGCGGTGGGGACCCAGAACCCTCGACCTCGATCTATTGCTGTTTGATCAGTTAATACTGGACACGCCCAGGCTAACGCTGCCGCACCCGAGACTGCAGCTACGCGCTTTCGTATTGCTGCCACTCGACGAAATTTGCCCGCGACTGGAACTTCCCAATGGCAGCACGGTTGCCGGGCTGCTGGCGGGCATCGATACTTCGGGCGTCGCGTTTCATTGCCGGGCACCGGGCATCGAAATTCCTGGGAATAGCAGCCAAACATGAGTTATCCCGGAATGAAAGCCCACAGGAAATCGCCACCCATTGCACCCGCGCTGAAGACGACTCAGGGACGGCACTACCGCCCCGGGCCTGCGACCGCTCACCAACACAAAAACCCCGGGTCGCTGTCATTATCGACCTGTGCCGCAATGACAGGCATCATTATGCACTGTCGAACACCGACTCCGGGCGACGCGCAAAATGATGTCATGCCTGATGTTTTGTCACCAACGAATCGCTACCGGCTGATTACAAGGAGCCCAGCATGACCCAGGTTACCGCACAATCACTGCTCGAGCTGAAGCGGAAGCGTGAGAAATTTGTTTGCGTGACCGCCTATGACGCGGGTTTCGCGGCCGTGATTTCCCGGGCCGGTGTTGAAACAATACTGATCGGGGACTCCCTGGGAATGGTGGTCCAGGGCCATCGCGACACACTGCCAGTATCCATGGATCACATGGTATATCACATTGAAGCGGTGAGTCGCGGCAATGCTGGCTCCCTGCTGATTGGTGACTTACCGTTCATGAGTTACTCCGATACGGAGAAAACCTTGCATAACTCGGCTCGGCTGATGCGCTCCGGGGCGCATATGGTAAAACTCGAGGGCGGGAGCTGGCTCTGCGAGAGCATTAACAAATTGACCCAGCGTGGCATACCGGTATGCGCCCATCTGGGCTTAACTCCCCAATCAGTCAATACTCTGGGCGGCTTCAAGGTACAGGGGCGATCTGAAGCCGCTGCACGCCGAATCAGCGACGATGCCCACGAGGTGGAAGCTGCTGGTGCCAGCCTGCTGGTGCTGGAATGCATTCCGCAACAGTTGGCCGCCGCCATCAGCCGACAACTAACTATCCCTGTCATCGGCATAGGCGCCGGACCGGACACCGATGCCCAGGTACTGGTGCTGCATGACCTGCTTGGCGTCACCCCCAGTCCCCCGCGCTTCGTTAAAAACTTCATGGCCGGGCAGGATAGTGTCGAGGGCGCATTCAGGGCATTTTCGAGCGCCGTAAAAAGCGGTGAATTCCCCGCTGAGGAACACAGTTTTAATCATTGACGCAAATTTGATCCCACGGCACTACCTCAGCAGAGCCCCTGGCAATGGCGGGCAAGGCGTGGTGCCGGTCAGCCAATGATTGCTCTGATTAAAGAGCGCCGCAAACCCGTCTCGGGATCACCGATGGCCCGCCCTTAAGGGCCTCTGAAGTGGCTGCTATTGGTGTACCGCAACCTGAGGTGACAGCGAGTTAATCAGGGGCTGCTCAACCGTCGTCACCGGGCAAAATAACCGTGTATGAGAAGCAGGGAAAGCAGCTGCCCCGGGGATGCAAACCCGCGCCAGGGCACAGCCTGTGCGGGGTGGCGCCCTTAGGACAGCGCTTTTGCCATGAAATTGTAACGCTTGAATTGATCCCCAACGGCAATTATTGCATACTTGCGCCGTCATGGACCGGTGAAGATCGTTGTAAGCTTGGCTAGCAAAAATTTGAGACCCATGGGCATTACTCACCTGAGCAGGTGAATCAAAACGAGGCATCGTGTGCCATGCAAACACTGACTTCTGTCGATGCACTGCGCAGAGCAGTCAACAAAGCTCGCAAAGCCGGTAAGACCATCGGTTTTGTTCCAACCATGGGTAACCTGCACGAGGGTCATCTGCAGTTACTGCGGCGCGCGAAGCATCTGACGGATTGTGTCGTGGTCAGCATTTTCGTCAACCCGCTACAATTTGGCGCCAACGAAGATCTGGATGCCTATCCCCGTACCCTCGCCTCAGACAAGGAAAAGCTGTTCGCCGAAGGCGCAAACTTCCTGTTCGCGCCGAGTGTGGATGAGATGTATCCTGAGGGGATGCAGCCGCAAACCCGGGTTTCTGTGCCGCGGATCACCGATACGCTGTGTGGTGCGGTAAGACCCGGGCATTTTACCGGCGTCGCCACTGTGGTTAGCAAATTGTTCAACATGGTGCAGCCTGATGTCGCCGTGTTTGGGGAGAAAGATTTTCAACAATTGATGGTCATACGCAAAATGGTCAGCGACCTGTGTATGCCGATCGACGTGGTCAGCGTGGCGACCGTGCGCGAAACTGATGGCCTGGCGATGAGTTCGCGGAATAACTTCCTGTCGTCCAAGGAGCGCCGTGTCGCCCCCCGCTTGCACCGGATCCTGCAGGATTACCGGGAAGCTATTGCCAATGGCTTCGATGACTACCAGCATCTTGAAAAGCACGCTCTGGAAGACCTGTTGCTAACGGGATTCCAACCCGATTACGTCAGCATTCGAGATGCAGAAACCCTGGACCCCATCACCCCCGACACCGAAGCTATCGTCATCCTGGCAGCAGCGCGCCTGGGCCGAACCCGCCTTATCGACAACGTCACCTTGACCCTTAACCCCTCCGCAGACTGGGGCATGCTCGCCACCAACTGAGGGCCTCATCAAGGCGTCAGACGTGCTGCACAGTCAGGAGGCCGGACAACCTGGCCGCTGGTGGCCGTGCCGACACTACCTGGGCCGTTGCAGACTCCTGTTTCCTCCGGCAGACTTTATTTTAGCCGAGCCAAAAAAAACCCGCGACAAGAGCGCGGGTTTGAATGTTCGGGCTGCACAGTTCCTGCTGCTCCAGCCCGCGCGAAGCTAAATCAAGCCTCGCTGGTCTGGGCTTGCGCATCCGAATCAGAAACTTCCTTCATCGACAGCTTGATTCGACCACGACCGTCGACATCCAATACCTTCACCTTAACTTCCTGTCCTTCAGTGAGGTAGTCAGATACCTTCTCGATCCGCTCCTGGGCAATCTGGGAAATATGCACCAGCCCGTCCTTGCCCGGCAGGATATTGACGAAGGCGCCAAAGTCGACGATGCGAGCGACCACGCCGTTGTAAACCGCACCGACCTCGGCTTCCGCGGTGATCGACTCAACTTCGCCTTTCGCCAGCGCCAGCGACTCGGAGTTGGGGGCGTAAATACGCACGGTGCCATCATCGTCGATATCGATCTGGGCACCACTTTTTTCAGTGATCCCGCGAATTACAGCGCCACCCGGGCCTATGATATCCCGAATCTTGTCCTTGTCGATTTTAATAGAAACCATCCGCGGCGCGGTCTCGGCAACGTCGGCGCGAGACGCCGACAACACGCGGTTCATCTCACCGAGGATGTGCAGCCGCGCCTGCTGTGCCTGCTCCAGCGCGCGCTCCATGATTTGCTCGTTGATGCCTTCTATCTTGATGTCCATCTGCAGAGCTGTCACGCCCTCGGCGGTACCGGCAACTTTAAAGTCCATATCACCGAGATGGTCTTCATCACCAAGAATATCGGTCAACACCGAAAAGCGATCGCCTTCCTTGACCAGGCCCATCGCAATACCGGCTACGGGTGCTTTCAGGGGGACACCCGCGTCCATCATTGCCAGGCTGGCGCCGCAAACGCTGGCCATGGAACTGGAGCCGTTGGACTCAGTGATCTCCGACACGATGCGAATGGTGTAGGGAAAGTCTTCCGCGCTGGGCAGGACTGCGGCGACTCCACGCCGGGCGAGGCGCCCGTGGCCAACCTCACGACGACTGGTAAAGCCCACCCTGCCGGCCTCTCCCACCGAGTACGGCGGGAAGTTGTAGTGCAGCATGAAGTTGTCCTTGCGCTCTCCCTCGAGGGCGTCGATAAACTGCGCGTCCCGGGAACTCCCCAGGGTCGCGACTGCGATGGCCTGGGTCTCGCCGCGAGTAAACAGCGCTGAGCCGTGGGTGCGGGGCAGGATACCAGTCTCTATCATAATGGGGCGCACCGTCTGGTTATCGCGACCATCAATACGCGTCTCGCCATTGAGAATCCGGCGGCGCACGATCTTGCTCTCCAGGCTTTTGAACAGCTCCTTGACTTCGTCCGCAGACACTTCACCGTCGGCCGGCGCCAATGCCGCCGCGGCATCGTCCTTGACCCGGGAAAGGGCCTCATAGCGCTGCATTTTGTCGGTAATGCGATAGGCTTCTCCGACGGCTTCGCCGAAGCCGTTTTCCAGCGCGTCGATCAACGCGGTGTTTTCCGCCACTTCCCCCAGCTCCCAGCGTGGCTTGCCGACTTCACTGGCCAACTCCTTGATCGCCTGGATCGCCACCTGCATTTCCTGCTGGGCAAACAATACCGCTCCCAACATCTGGTCTTCAGTCAGCTCCTTTGCCTCGGACTCGACCATCAGCACTGCATGTTCGGTACCGGCCACCACCATGTCCAGATGGGAGTCGGCCAGCTCACTGAATGTGGGATTGAGGAGATAGCCGCTGTCAGCCGTAAAGCCAACCCTGGCCGCCCCTATCGGGCCATTAAAGGGAATGCCGGAAATCGCGAGCGCGGCAGAAGTGCCGAGCATCGCAATGATATCGGGATCAATATCGGATTCCGCGGACAGTACCGTAATAATAACCTGCACTTCGTTCTTGAAGCCCGCCGGGAACAGAGGACGAATGGGCCTATCGATTAAGCGCGAGGTCAGGGTTTCCTTTTCGCTCGGGCGCGCTTCGCGCTTGAAAAAGCCGCCGGGAATACGACCCGCGGCATAGGTTTTTTCCTGGTAATGAACTGCCAGCGGGAAAAAGTCCTGGCCCGGTTTAGCGGTCCTTGCACCCACTACTGTCGCCAGTACCACTGTATCGTCCATGCTGGCCAATACCGCACCGCTCGCCTGGCGCGCTATCCTGCCCGTTTCCAGGGTAACGGTGTGTTTGCCGTAATTAAATTTTTTGATAACAGGATTCACAAATAATGCCTCCGAAAAAATTGATCAATGCACCCCCAGCCCCATTGCCGGGGAGCACCTGCAATTAGCGACGTAAACCCAGACGCTTGATCAACTCGGCGTAGCGGTTGGCATCCTTACGCTTGAGGTAGTCGAGTAATTTACGACGCTGGTTAACCATGCGAATCAGCCCCCGACGGGAATGGTGATCCTTGGCATGGCCCTTGAAGTGACCTTGCAGTTTATTGATGTTCGCGCTCAACAGGGCAACCTGCACTTCCGGAGATCCGGTATCGCCTTCCGCCTGTTGGTAATCTTTAACGATGTCTGCTTTTTCTTGCGCTGATAATGCCATTTTTTCCTCCAGTCAATATGCGTAAGTTAACTAACCCAGATGATCCACGCATACTTACAGATCACCTGCCTTCAAAGCATCGGTGTCTACCATCAAGCGACGTGGCGCTAGCCGCCCGTCATCCAGTATTTCACCGACGCCGAGAAATTCTCCGCCGTCCTCTACAATGCGAACCCACCCAGCGGTGGGCATATTGGCCGCCAGCACCGCCTGGCCCTGGCGCAAATAATGGCTGCTGAGCTCGGGCAACACGACAGTGGGCATGCCCTTGATAGCGCTGTCCACCGGCAACAACAGGTTTCGCATTGGCAAGCAATCCTGCTGAGCCGCAAGTTGTTCCAGGCTCTCCAGATCGACGCTATGTTGCAGCGTGAAAGGCCCGGAGCGAGTGCGACGCAGTTCACTGACGTGGCCACCACAACCGAGCGCGGCGCCGATATCCTGCGCCAGCGAGCGAATGTAGGTGCCCTTGGAGCAGCGAACACGAACCTTTAGCTGCCCCTGCTCTGCAGCGCTGTAATCTATCAATTCAAAACTGTGTATCGTAACCCGTCGCACCTTGCGCTCAACTTCAACGCCGGCCCGAGCCAGTTGGTAAAGCGGCCTGCCCTGGTGCTTTAACGCCGAATACATCGGCGGCGTTTGCTCAATTTCACCGCGGAAGCCCGACAGCAACTGTTCTATTTGCTGTCGGCTGACCCCGGCTGCACTACTGCGTTCCAGTACCTCGCCCTGGGCATCTGCGGTACTGGTGGTGACGCCGAGCACAAAGGTGCTGTCGTATTCCTTGTCTGCATCGAGCAGAAACCTCGACAGTTTGGTCGCCTCGCCAAAACAGAGCGGTAAAACTCCCGTGGCGAGGGGATCAAGGCTGCCGGTATGACCAGCCTTGGCTGCTCCAAACGCGCGTTTCGCCCGCTGCAGGCAAGCGTTCGAGGTCATTCCGCCGGGCTTATCCAGTACCAATACCCCGTCGACAGCGCGACCCTTGCGGCGCCTTGCCACCCTAGTCCCCGCGCCCTTCTGTGTCGTCATCCTTGTGCATCGCCTGATCGGTCGCCACCGCCCGGTCGATCAAGCTGGAAAGTTGCTGGCCGCGCAGTACGCTGCTATCGAAGACGAAGCTCAGGCGGGGCGTTGTGCGCATGGTACTCGACCGCGCCAACTGGCTACGCAGAAACCCCGCAGCATCGTTGAGCACCCCAAGGGCCTCTTCAGCCTGTTCCGCATCGTCTTTTCCCATGACCGTCACGAATACCCTGGCGTGTGCCAGATCGCGACTCACCTCGACATCGTTCACCATGACCATTCCAATCCTGGGATCGCGCATCTCCCGCTGGATAAAAGAAGCGATGTCTCGACGCAGTGCATCGGCGACCCGCTGCTGGCGACTATAGTCTTTGGGCATACCCGAGCTACCTGTCCTTGCGCCCCGCGCGTCTAAAGTGTGCGAGCCACTTCATGGGTATCGAATACTTCAATTTGATCGCCCGGACGTACGTCGTTGTAGTTTTTAACCCCGATGCCGCACTCGGATCCCGAGCGAACATCGTTCACGTCGTCCTTGAATCGACGCAGGGATTCCAGCTCACCCTCATAAATCACGACATCATCGCGCAGCACGCGAATTGGCTTATTGCGGTGAACGGTACCTTCAGTCACCATGCAGCCGGCTACCTGGCCATACTTGGGCGAATTGAACACCTCGCGCACCTCGGCGATGCCCACGATCTCCTCACGCATTTCGGGTGCCAGCATCCCCGTCAGGGCATGCTTGACGTCGTCAATCAGGTCGTAGATCACGCTGTAATAGCGTAGATCGACCGCCTCCGCCTCTACCAGCCTGCGCGCTGCGCCATCGGCGCGTACATTAAAGCCGAAGACCACAGCCCTGGAGGTGATTGCCAGGTTGATATCCGTTTCGGCAATACCGCCGACCCCCTCAGAGACGACATTAACCTGCACTTCTTCATTGCCGACATCGGCCAGCGCTGCAACGATTGCTTCCAGTGATCCACGAACGTCCGCCTTGACGACAACGTTCAGGACCTTTTTCTCTCCGGCGGTCATGTCACTGAACATACTGTCGAGCTTGGCAGCCTGCTGGCGCGCCATGCGTGCTTCTCGCTGCCGTGTATAGCGATACGCCGCCACTTCCCGGGCCCGCCTCTCATTTTCCAGCACCACGAAGTCTTCGCCAGCCTCCGGGGTACCATCAAGGCCCAGTATCTGCACCGGAATCGAAGGGGTCGCAGTGTTCACAGGCTTCCCGTTTTCATCCAGCATTGCCCTGATGCGACCATACTGAACACCGGCCAACACGACATCGCCAGCCCGCAGGGTACCGCTTTGCACCAGCACCGAAGCCACCGGGCCCCGACCTTTATCCAGTCGAGACTCGATTACAATGCCCTTGGCCGGGATATCGGCAGCAGCCTTGAGCTCGAGGATCTCGGCCTGCAACAAAATGGCATCCAGCAAATCATCGATGCCCAGGCCGGTGTGCGCGGAAACCTCCACAAACTGCGTGTCACCGCCCCAGTCTTCCGGGATGACTCCCTTGGCGGATAATTCGTTCTTGACTCGATCGACGTCGGCACCTTCCTTATCCATTTTGTTGATCGCCACGATCAACGGCACCTCGGCGGCCCGGGCATGCTGGATCGCTTCAACGGTCTGCGGCATAACGCCGTCATCGGCGGCCACCACCAGGATCACCAGGTCGGTACTTTTCGCTCCCCGTGCCCGCATCGCAGTGAACGCCGCGTGCCCTGGAGTATCGAGAAAAGTAACCATGCCGCGCTCGGTTTCGACGTGGTATGCGCCGATATGCTGGGTAATGCCGCCAGCCTCCCCGGAAGCTACCTTGGCTTTGCGAATATAATCCAGCAGCGAGGTTTTGCCATGATCAACATGGCCCATTACCGTCACCACCGGAGCGCGTGTCTCCAGTGTGCCACCGATATGCTCGAGGCTTTCCTCGAGGCTCTCCTCCACCGCATTCGCACTCACAGGTCGAGCGTTGTGGCCCAACTCTTCGACCACCAGGGTCGCGGTATCCTGGTCAAGGGGTTGGTTGATCGAGGCCATGGTGCCCATTCCCATCAACACTTTGATAACAACACTGGCCTTGACTGCCATACGCTGTGCAAGTTCACCAACGGTGATGGCTTCCGGAATCTCTACCGTGTGCATTTTTTTCTCGACGGGCTTTTCAAACCCATGTTTAGCGTGCTCAGGATGAGCCGCCTTCTTGTTTTTGCGACGTCCACCCCTGGACAGCAGGCCATCACCTTCCTCTTCATATTCATCCAGCAACTCGACATGTGCGGCATGGCTCTTGGAACGCGCAAGCCCCCCGTCATCACGTCGCTTGATACCACCAGTTTTGCGTGGCCGCTGCTCTTCATCCAGCCCCAGGGACTTTTGTTTCTTTTTCTTGCCCAAGGACTTTTTGGCCGCATCGGTGACCTCTGCCACCTCGACATCCGCAACTGAAGCGGGCACTGGCTCCCGCTGTTTGCGCCGCGCCAGCTCCTGCTTTTCCTGCTCTTCCCTTTGCTTTTTCTCTGCCAGGATGCGTTCTCGCTGCTGACGCTCTTCGTCAACCTGACGCTGGCGTCGCTCTGCGGCGGCACGACGAGCAGCCTCCGGATCAAAGACATCCCCGGAGTCCTCTTCAGGCTCCAGCACCATTTCTTCTTCAAGCGGTTTTGCAGCCAGACCTGCGCTTACCCCAGGCTCCGGCTCTGCCGGTGCCTCAGCCTCAGCCTCGGCCTCGGCCTCAACCGGAGCAGCGGGCTCAGCCGGGGTTGGCACGGCAACCTCAGCAGCTTCGGGCTTGGTCTCGACGCTCACTTCGGCACTCGACGGCGCCTCGGGCGCAGCCTCTGCCGGCTCGATGGCAGCCTCGGCTTCTGCTGCAAGTTTCGCCGCCTCACGCTCAGCCTGCTCGGCCAACTCCACCGGATCACGTTTGATATAAGTGCGTTTTTTACGCACCTCGACGCTTACCGCCTTCTTCCCCTGGGACTTGGGCGACCTGAGAGTACTAATGGTTTTACGCTTAAGCGTAATCCGCTTGGGGCTACCGGAAGCTGACGTATCCCCGTGACTATTCTTGAGATGCGCCAGCAAAACCTTTTTGTCCTCTTCGGATACAACCTGTTCAGCACTGCCATGGCTCAACCCGGCATCGCGCATCTGCTTGAGCAGCCGCTCTACCGGGGTGCCAACTACATCGGCCAGTTCTGTTACAGTCACATCTGACATGCAATATCTCCTGTATCCCGTCGCTGGTTACAAACTACTCCCCCTGTTCTTCGAACCAGGGAGCGCGAGCGGTCATAATTAATTGTGCGGCGCGTTCTTCATCCATGCTCTCGACTTCAAGCAATTCCTCTATTGATTGCTCGGCGAGGTCTTCCATGGTGACAATGCCGCGGCTTGCCAGCACAAAGGCCAAGTGCCTGTCCATTCCTTCCATTGCCAGCAGGTCTTCGGCCGGTTCGGCCGCCTCGAGTTTTTCTTCACTGGCTATGGCCTGGGTCAACAGGGCATCCTTGGCCCTGGCACGCAATTCTTCTGCAATATCTTCATCAAAGGCTTCTATTTGTAACAACTCGCCGAGGGGCACGTAGGCTACCTCTTCCACCGAGGTGAAACCCTCTTCGGCCAAAATGATCGCCACATCTTCATCGACATCCAGAGCTTCCATAAACGTGTGGACAATTTCACCCGACTCTTGCTCGAGCTTGGCCGCTGCTGCCTCAACGCTCATCACGTTGATGGCCCAGCCGGTCAGTTCGCTGGCAAGCCTTACATTCTGGCCGCTGCGCCCGATCGCCTGAGCCAGATTGTCTTCTGCCACAGCGACATCCATGGTACGGGAATCCTCATCGACGACGATCGATTCCACTTCAGCCGGTGCCATCGCATTGATCACCAACTGGGCGGGGTTGTCGTCCCAGACGATAATATCAACCCGCTCATTATTGAGCTCGTTGGACACCGCCTGTACCCGGGAGCCGCCCATACCGACGCAAGCACCAACGGGATCGATACGCCCGTCGTTGGTCTTGACTGCAATTTTTGCGCGCGACCCGGCGTCCCGGGCAGCAGCGCGAATCTCTATGATTTGCTCAGCGATTTCCGGAACCTCGATGCGAAACAGCTCGATGAGTATTTCATTGCAGGCCCTGCTCAACAGCAGCTGGGGCCCGCGCGCGTCGGGGTTGATCTCCATCAGGATAGCGCGCACTCGGTCGTTGACGCGATACACTTCGCGACCTACGGTTTCTTCCCGCGGCATAATCGCCTCCGCGTTACCACCCAGATCAACAATAATGTTGTCACGGGTCACCCGCTTAACCGTTCCGCTCAGCAACTGGCCGACCTTGCCGCGGTATTCTTCCACCACTTTGGCCCGCTCGGCCTCGCGCACCTTGTGCACGATGACCTGCTTGGCAGTCTGCGCGGCAATTCGCCCGAACTCGACGTTCTCAACTTGCTCCTCGTAAACATCGCCAGGCTTGAGGTTCGAATCTTTCTCGTGGGCCTCCTCCAGGGTAAACTGGGTGCCAAGCAAAGCCAGGGTGTCGTCATCGACCACTTCCCAGCACCGCCAGGTCTTGTAGTCGCCGGTCTCCCGGTCGATCAAGACCCGCATATCGGCATCTTCTTCGTAGCGTTTCTTTGCCGCCATCGCCAGCGCAGCCTCCAGCGCTTCGAAGATCACTTCCTCGGAAACGCCCTTCTCATTCGAAACCGCCTCTGCAACCAGCAGAATTTCCTTACCCATAGTAAGCTCCGACCACTTGTTTCCACCGCATGCTCGCACGCATGCCTTTCAAGCCTTTCCCTGCGCCGGTTGCCCGACAATATTCGCACGTTCAATACTCTCCAGCGGCAACAGGTATTCCTCGTCCCCGACGATCAGGGACACCTCACCATCATCAACTCCACCCAACACTCCGCTAAAGCGGCGCTGTCCCTCAAACGGATAGCGCAAACGCAGCTTGACGGGGTAGCCGATGTAAAGCTGGTACTGCTCCGGCGTATACAGGTTTCTGTCAAGCCCTGGAGACGAGACTTCAAGGGTGAACTCCCCTCGAATCGGCTCGTCCACATCAAGCACACTGCTTACCTGCCGACTTACCCGCGCACAATCCTCGACGCTGACGCCCTCTGGCCCATCGATAAACACCTGCAGTAGCGCGGTTTTACCTCCAGTCTTGTACTCAAGGCCCCACAGCTGGAAGCCCACGGCTCTTACTGCGGGTTCAATCAGCGCATGCAATTGCGCAGTTCTAACCACCAAAGTCGCCACCTGCCATTGACGCAAGCAATAAAAAAGGGCGCATGGCCCACTGAGTCTCGCCACCCCTCGTAAACAAAAAAGCCCCTTCAGGAGGGGCTTTTAAGAACGAGTGTGCGATGCCACACCCGGCAGGCATAAAACACTTGGCCTGCTGTATTGGTAGCGGGGGCTGGATTTGAACCAACGACCTTCGGGTTATGAGCCCGACGAGCTACCAGACTGCTCCACCCCGCATCAAAGCTTCTCCTGTTTTGCACCGCTTTTGGGGCGGTCCTGATCAGGGAGGGCAAATTATAGGGACGAGCACCGTCGCGGTCAAGGGGCGCGACAAGAGTTTTCCACAGCAGGGGCGCTTTAACCGAAGCACGGCAGCAGGCAATGGCAATCCCCGGACGACACCAGCCATCGTTTTGCTATGATACCCTCGCCAATGGCGCATCAGCGCCGCAATCGTGCCCGAGCGAGGTCAGCCAAGGTGTCAACCCAAACTAATCAGCTGGCGATACCAGAGGACGAATTGCAGTTCAGCGCCATACGGGCCAGCGGCCCCGGCGGTCAAAACGTCAACAAGGTATCCAGTGCCGTGCATCTGCGCTTCGACGTGCGTGCCAGCTCCCTTCCCGAGGCTGCCAAAGTGCAGCTACTGCAATTCGGCGACCAGCGGATTAGCAGTGATGGTGTTATCGTCATAAAGGCACAGCGTTTTCGCAGTCAGGAAAAAAATCGCGCGGACGCCCTGCAAAAATTGCACGACCTGCTCTCCCGCGCACTGGCCCGGCAAGCGACTCGCAAGCCGACTGAACCCGGCAAAAGCGCTCGAAAAAGACGCGTCGACAGCAAGACCCGGCGAGGCCAGATCAAACAACTGCGGGGAAAAGTCCGCGACGAATAGCGCTCTGCGCTATAGAATACTTCAGCGAAACAAACAGGGTATCCTTTACCATCGATCCGTTCCAGAGCCCCACAAGGAGTTCGCTATTGTGTTCACCGAGCAGGATCTGGTTAAGCTCGCCACTATGGAAATGCCATTTGGAAAATACCGGGGCAGGCGCCTGATCGACCTCCCTGAGGAGTATCTGCTGTGGTTTGCTCACAGGGGCTTTCCCGCTGGCTCGCTTGGCAGGCTAATGGGCTTGAGCCTTGAAATAAGGACCAATGGCCTCGAGCAGCTTATCGAGCCACTGAAAACCGGCCAAGGCACCGCATCCAGGGATTTATCGTCATAACAGCAAGGTAAGACCATGAACTATGTTATTGGCCAGCGCTGGATAAGCCACTCCGAGCCGCAGCTTGGCCTGGGCATAGTCAACGCTACCGCCGGCCGGCGGGTGACAGTCAGCTTCCCTGCTGTTGCCGAAGAGCGGATCTACGCGGGCGACAATGCCCCCCTGAGCCGCGTGATCTATCAAGCCGGCGACAGCGTTTCAACCATAGATGGCGTTGAACTGCTCATCGAGGCAGTGCAGGAGCTGCGCGGGATAGCGCTCTACCGCTGCCAGGACGGCGCCGGCAATGAGCGCACCATTGCCGAGCTGGAACTGGATTGCTTCGTCCAGTTCACCACGCCCAGGCAGCGCTTGCTCAACGGCCAGTTCGACAAGGACCCCGCCTACCAGCTGCGGGTTGCCACCCTTGAGCGGCTCGATCAGTTGCAGTCGTCTCCGGTGCGAGGCCTGCTGGGAGCGCGCACCAATCTGCTCCCGCACCAGGTCTACATCGCAAGCGAAGTGGCCGCCCGCTATGCGCCCCGGGTATTGCTGGCCGATGAGGTCGGCCTCGGCAAGACCATCGAAGCCGGCATGATCCTGCACCAGCAACTGCTGACCGGTCGCGCCTCACGCGCGCTTATCGTGGTGCCGGAGCCCCTGTTGCACCAGTGGCTGGTAGAAATGCTGCGGCGCTTCAACCTTCGCTTTGCCCTGTTCGACCAGGAGCGCTTTGCGGCACTGGCGGAAGAGCAGCCCGACCAGAACCCATTCAACAGCGAACAACTGGTGCTGTGTGCACTGGATTTTATTTGCTCCGACGACCTGATTGCGCAGCGGGCAGCGGCGGCTGACTGGGACTTGCTGATCATCGACGAGGCACACCACCTGCACTGGTCAAAGCAGCGGGCCAGTCCTCAATATCGCTGTATTGAAAGCCTGGCGGCGCGCAGCAAGGGTTTGCTATTGCTCACTGCCACACCCGAGCAAGTTGGCATCAGCAGCCATTTTGCCAGGTTGCGCCTGCTCGATCCGTCCCGTTTTTACCAGTTGGAGAAGTTCGAGCAGGAAGAAGAAAACTACCAGCCACTGAACCTGTTGATACAGGAGTTGTTACAACACGGCGAGTCTCCACCCGCAGAACTGGTACAGAGATTACACGACTATCTCCCGGAGGCCGACAGCTTCGCCAGTGGCGAAATGACGCTGCAGCAAGTATTGCACCGGCTTCTCGATCGCCATGGGACCGGCCGAGTCATGTTTCGCAATACCCGCGCCGCCATAGCCGCGTTTCCGCAGCGTCGGCTCCATGCCAATCCGCTTCCCTGCCCCGGGCTTTACCTCTCAGCGGAATCCGATGATGGGCGGAACAGCCTGCACCCGGAACTGGAGCACGATCCCGAGAACTGGCTACAGCAGGACCCGAGGGTCGCCTGGCTGGAACACCTGTTACGCCAACTGCGCCCCGAGAAAGTGTTGATAATCTGCGCCCATGCCAGCACCGCGGTGTCACTTGAGTACCAGCTGCACCTGCGCTCAGGAATTCGCAGTGCAGCCTTTCACGAGGGCTTGAGTATTATCGAACGTGACCGGGCAGCGGCGTGGTTTGCTGAGGATGACAACGGCGCCCAGGCCCTGGTGTGCTCGGAGATCGGCAGCGAGGGCCGCAATTTCCAGTTTGCCCACCACCTGGTTTTATTCGACCTGCCACTCAACCCCGACCTTCTGGAACAGCGTATCGGCAGGCTGGATCGCATCGGCCAAAGGCAGGCCATTGACATTCATGTACCCTACCTGCAGGACACCGCCCAGGAGGTCCTGTTTCACTGGCTGAACGAGGGGCTTGGCTTGTTCGAGCAAAGCTGCTCGGCAGCCTACGCCGTGTTCCAGCGATTTGAGTCAGCGCTGCAGCAACAACTTCAGCAACCCGACGAGAAACTCGGTCAACTGCTCCGGGAAACCGCCGCTTTTACCCACGATACCCTTGAGACCCTGCGCCGGGGAAGAGACCCGTTACTGGAAATGAGCTCCTGCGACCCAGCGCGGGCAGAACAGCAAATTGCGCTGATCCAGGCCGCGGAGAATGCCGAGACTCTGCAGCAGTACATGCAGCAGCTGTTTGACCAGTTTGGGGTTGAACACGAGTTTTATGCACCCAACGCCCTGGTACTGCGAACCTCCGACCATATGCTCTACGACCACTTTCCGGGCGTGAAGGAGAGCGGCACCAGCGTATCCTTTGATCGGCAGCAGGCACTGGGTCGCGAAGACCTGGAATTCCTTAGCTGGGAGCACCCCATGGTGCAGGAAGCAATGGAAATGGTGCTTCACGGCCAACACGGCAATGCAGCGGTCAGCAGTATCGAAATCGCCGGATTGCCGCCGGCGACCCTGCTTCTGGAAGCGTGGTTTGTCATTAAGTGCGCGGCTCCGGCAGAGCTGCAATTGTCGCGTTACTTGCCGCTGTCGCCGGTCAGGCTATTGGTTGACAGCCGCGGCAAGAATCTCAACCAGGTCCTGTCCCACCAGCAACTGAATGCCCTGTGCAAGAATATCAAGCGCACAACAGCGCTGGCGGTGGTAAATCGTGTGCGCGACGAGATCGACCGGATGATCGACAATTGTGAACAACAGGCGGCGCAGCAATTGCCCGCCGTATTGCAGTCCGCCTGCGAGCGTATGCGCCACGACCTGAGCGCGGAAGTCGATAGACTCAGCGCCCTGCGCGCGCTCAATCCCTCTATTCGTGAGGAGGAAATCGACTTTTTCCGGCAGCAGCTGGCCGACGGCTTGCAGTGCATAGCCCGGGGCGAGTTTTACCTCGAGGCGGTTAGAGTCGTGGTGAGCACCTGAATTGGTCAAATTTTGAACCAACCATAGGGTATGGTACTTATTTTTTTTTTCGTTATACTAGCCCCTAGCAAGTGTTCCAGGTATTTCAGAAGCTCCACTCGGTAACTACTGTTAATTACCTTCTACCATTTGCAAATTGAAATTGACATAACTGATATATGTTAGAGGAAAATTACATGGCTACCGGTACAGTTAAATGGTTTAACGAATCCAAAGGCTTTGGCTTCATCTCACCCGCCGACGGCAGCGCAGACGTGTTCGTGCACTTCTCCGCCATCAATGGTTCCGGCTTCAAAACCCTGGCCGAAGGTCAGGCAGTAAGCTACGACGTCGAAATGGGCCAGAAAGGCCCCCAGGCGAGCAACGTCAAGCCCGAATAAGGCGACGCGGCAAACCTGAGACCCCGCCTCGAGCGGGGTTTTTTGTGCCCCGCCACATTGAAGAGACAGACCAGAGGCGCTGTCGCGCCGCCTCAGGATCTACCGCTCCCTTCATCCTCCGCCACCCCGGCCTCAACCCCAGTCGACTGAATCGGCATCGACCCGTGCTATCACTGCCAGGAACTGATCGCCATATTTCTCCAGCTTACTGTCACCAACGCCGCTGACCTGCAGCAGCTCCTGTCGATTGCGCGGCCTTAACCGCAGCATATCCCGCAGGCTGGCATCGTGAAAAATCACATAAGGGGGAACCCCCTGCTGCTCGGCCAGGCGCTTGCGGCAATCGCGCAGGGCCTGCCAGAGGGGCATGTCACCGGGTTCGAGTCGCGGTTGCGCAAGCTTCGAACTCCGGCGCTTGCCGCGTTCCTGCTCCTCACGCAACAATAATTGCACCTCTGATCGCAGTAGCGGCCGACTGGCCTCAGTCAATTGCAGCGCGCTGAACCCTTCCATGTCGACTCGCAGGACACCCCTTACTACCAGCTGGCGAACCAGTGAGCGCCACTGCGGCCCGGTCAACTCCGGACCGATACCGTAGGTGCTGAGCTGGTCGTGACCAAAGCGCCTGATCTTTTCAGTGTCGTGCCCCAGCAAGACGTCGACCACATGGCCAACCCCAAAACGCTGGCCGGTCCGGTAAACGCAGGACAGCAACTTCTGCGCCGCCTCAGTCGCATCCCAGCTGCGCGGTGGTAGCAGGCAGGTATCGCAATTACCGCATGGCTCTGGGGCGGCTTCACCAAAGTAGCGCAGCAGTACCTGGCGTCGACAGCTGATGACTTCGCACATTCCCAGCAGGGCGTCGAGCTTGTGCTTTTCTAACCGTTTATGCTGCTCCGAGCCCGGGGAATTGGCCTGCATCTGTTGCAATCGCACCACATCCTGCAGGCCGTATACCATCCATGCATCCGCCGCCAGCCCATCGCGCCCGGCCCTTCCGGTCTCCTGATAATAGGCCTCGATACTCTTCGGCAGATCGAGATGGGCAACAAAGCGTACGTCCGGTTTGTCGATACCCATTCCAAAGGCAATGGTCGCAACCATGATCACGGCGTCCTCGCGCAGGAATCGGTCCTGGTAGCCGGCTCGCAGAGAGGGATCCAGGCCCGCGTGATAGGGCAGCGCATCCCATCCCTGCTGCTGCAGCCAGGCTGCGGTCTCCTCCACCTTCCTGCGCGACATGCAATAGACAATACCGGCCTCGTTGCGATGCCCCTCAAGAAAGGCAAGCAGTTGCTGGCGTGCGTTATTCTTGGCGGCGATCGCATAATAAATATTGGGCCGATCAAAACCATCCAGGAAGACCTCGGCGTGCCACAACTGCAGGCGATCGATGATTTCCTGGCGGGTTCGCTCATCGGCAGTGGCGGTCAGCGCAATGCGGGGAATTCCCGGAAAATGCTGTTGCAGGTTTTCCAGCTGCAGATAATCCTGGCGAAAGTCATGCCCCCACTGGGATACACAATGGGCCTCGTCGATAGCAAAGAGGGCGATCTGCAGCTGACTGAGGAGCTGCAGGTTGCGAGCCTGCAGCAGCCGCTCTGGCGCCAGGTAGAGCAGGTCGATTTGCCCCGCCTGCAATTCCCCCTCGATTTGAGCCTGGCTATCGGCAGCCAGAGAGGAATTGAGGAATGCTGCCCTGACCCCAAGCTGACGCAGGCCGTCGACCTGGTCCTGCATCAGGGCGATCAATGGCGATATCACCACCGCCACCCCCGGCCGCACCAGCGCGGGAACCTGGTAACACAGCGACTTGCCACCGCCGGTAGGCATCAACACCAGCGCATCCTTGCCGGCAACCACAGCGTCAATAATCGCCCGTTGCTGACCACGAAAAGTGTCGTAACCAAAGACGTGGCCTAGAACCGAGCTGGGGGTAACAGTCATATCTTATCCCGGGATGAGTAAACGCGGCACCAGCGCTCCGCTTACAGGTTTTCAGGCTGACCTGGCAGTGGGTTGTTAGCTGACAACGGGGGAAGAGCACCACCAGCCCAATATGCTAGCACGCAGGCAACAGTACCACACCCGAACGCTATTCATTCTCATCCGGGCGTACATAGGTCTGGCCCAGATAGGTACGGGGTGAACTGAATGACCACGCCGGCGCACCCTCCACCGCTTCCTCCCGCCTCGGCAATACCTGGTGGCGCGCCTGCAATCGACCCACGAGCCATAGTGCCGTAGCAAATGCCACAACGCCGAATAACAAGGCCCCTGCCAACTCCCCTGCGAGCACGCCCCGGGCACCAAAGTAAGTTGCCAGCAGGTAGACCATCGGAACGGTCCCCAGGAAAGTCCGACTGAAGTTAAACACAGTGGCAAGATAGGCACGGTGCAAATTGTTAAAGGTCGCGTTAGCGACAAACAACATACCGACGAACATAAAGCCACCAATGAGCCAGGTGGTATAGAAAGTAATCAGGTCGGCAGCATCACCGCTGGCATCGAAGGCCCGGACAATATAACCCTTCAGCAGGAACAGCAGCAGCCAGACCAGCAGGGTATAGGCGATGTTGAGCAACAGGGCGCTGATTAGCGTTTGTCGCACCCGCAGATAGAGACCGGCACCCGCGTTTTGGCCAACGATCGGCCCTATGGCACTGGACAGGGAAAAAATGGCGGCGAAGGCTACCGGCGTGATGCGCCCCAGAATTGCCGCGCCGGCCACCGCGCTATCGCCGTAAGTTGCCATGGTTTTGAGCACGTATCCAGCGCCCAGCGGCGTTGCAATATTGGTCAACAGGGCCGGGCCGGCGATCAGGGTGATGGCTCCAAGGTCGCGCTGCAGCAGCGGCCAACTGAATCGCGCGGGCAACTGGTGAACCACGAATATGGCCCGCAAACCCATCGCCAGCAGCGCTACCCGGGCCGCCAGGGACGCCACTGCGGCCCCCTCGATACCCCAGCCCAAGCCGAAGATAAAGACCGGGTCGAGCAGGGCATTCGCCAGCGCACCGGCCAGCAACGCATACATTGACCGGCGCGCATCCCCCACAGCCCGCAGCGCGGCGGCGGCACCCATGCCCATGGCCAGTATTGGCGTGGCGGGCAGCAGGATCCGACTGTAAGCCAGTGCCAACTCGAGGGTCCGTCCCTCGGCGCCAAGAAACCGCAACAGCGACTCCAGGTAGAGCCAGGCTGGCACACAAATCAGACTCGAGACCAGGGCGCTGAAAACCATGACATTAGTACAGTGCTCGCCGGCAAGCTGGCGATTGTGAGCACCCTCGGCCCTTGCTACCAGCGCGCCCATCGCAATTTGCAGACCAATTCCGACCGCAGTAAGGAAAAACAAAAGCGTACCGGAGAAACCAATGGCGGCGGCCAACTCCTCCTCGCCGAGGAGACTGAGAAAATACATGTCGACCAGGTCGACAGTGAACAGCGTCAGCAACCCCACCGCACTGGCACCGGTCATGACGATGATGTGTCGCGTCGGGGAACCGCGGGTAAAGACTGCCTTTGGCATGGGGATTCTCAGCTTTTAATTGGGAGCGGCCATGCAAGGGCACCACATGGGCCAGCTCACCTTATCCGCCCGGGGCTATACCAGCCGGTGGGGCTCCAGCTCGATGTTTTGTACTGTGTCGCCGAGCAATACGATCTTACCCCGATAACGCTCTGCGCCTGTCGCTGTGAATTCGAACAAAAAAGAGCGCCACATGCGCAGCCGACCCGCGGCGTCGCGCTTCCACCAGAACCCGCGCAGCACCACGGTATCATCGAGCAGGCCAATACCCATGTCGGCGCAGTATTTTCGGGTAGCTCTGAGGGCGAGTTCCTTCATGCCATGGGCGTGCCAGGCATAGTAGCAAGCTGCCAGCAACAGGGTTAACCAAAACAGGTCAGCAAGCTCATACATGATTGCAACTAGCCTGGATAAGAAGTCTGCCGCTATAGTAGCGGTTCCTGCCGGTGGACCCAACCGCGGGTCGCGGCACAGCTTGTTACCGGAGTGAGCAATGAAACCCTTATCACTGATAATCATCACTGCCAGCCTGTTGCTGGCTGGAGCGAAGCACACCATGGCCGAAAGCGAGAATCCTCTGCCCGACGCATTGCTTGCAAGCCTGTCAGTCAACGGCCAGGCCGAGCTGAAAGTGGCGCCAGATCAGGTTGTTGTCGACCTCGGGGTCAGCACGATAGCCGCCAGTGCCGATGAGGCGATGGCCGCCAACAGTGCCAGCATGCAGCGGGTACTGAGCGCACTTCGAGATCTGGGTCTCGCCCCCAAGACCCGCCAGTTTCGCATCCAGCCCCTGTGGACGCCGCGCCCCGGCAAGGCGGACCCGGACTGGCAGGCCACCATCAACGGTTACAAGGTGGACAATAGCGTCATCGTCGAGAGCAGCGATTTGAGCCTGGCCGGCGCTATCATTGGCCGTGCGACAACCGCCGGTGCCAACCACGTCAACGGGGTCAGCTTTGGGCTCTCCCAGCCACGACTGCATCGGGAAGCAGCCATCAAACAGGCCACCGAGAACGCTGCCAGCGACGCCCGCAGCCTGGCCGCTGCCGCGGGCCAGAAACTGGTGCGCATCGTCAACCTGGTGCTGGACCACAGCGACGCCAGCCCGGTGCAACTGCGACAGAAAAATATGCTGCGCAGCGTAGCGATGGCGGAGGACGCCGGCGGGCCGCCGCTGGAGGCGGCTGATGTCACCGTGCGGGCGGCAGTATCGATTCGCTATGAGATTCGATCAGGGCTTGGGTCAGACTGACCCTTGCGCTAAAAGCCCGGCCGCGCCGCAGCTGGCTAGTCCGCTACCTGCAGAATCGGCAAATCGGTCCTGGAAACCACCCGTCGCAAAACGAAGCTCGAGTGCACACCACTGACGCCCTCTATTCGGGTCAGGCGCCCCAGCAGAAACTCTTCATAGGATTCCATATCGGGCAACACCGCCTTGAGCAGGAAATCTGCCGCCTGCCCGGTGACAATGCTGCACTCGACCACCTCGGGGAACTGACTGACTTTCTCTTCAAAGTTTGCAAACCGATCAGGTGTATGGCGATCCATGCTGATGCCAATGATCGCCGTTAACTTCAAACCCAGCATCGACTGATTGAGGAGGGTGACATGCCCCTCAATAATGCCGCTCTCCTCCAATCGCTTGACCCGGCGGGAGCAGGGAGTCGGCGACAGGCCCACCTGGTCCGCCAGTTCCAGATTGCTGATGCGACCGTTGGCCTGCATCAGGCGGAGTATGCGGCGATCAGTGCGGTCCAGCCCCATGGCCATCCTCCCCGGAATATTGCAAAAACCTAAAAAGCGGATTATCGCACTTTATTGGTGATATAAACCAATATTTTGCTAATTAATAGATAATTATTGCATTCTATTGTCTTTTTTTCGCTACATTTGCAATCTATCCCTAGTCGGGCAGTCCTATACTGAGCCCCGTAGATTGCCTTGCGCCTGCCGTCGCGCTAACTGCGGTGAATCCAACCAGATCCCCCGTCGCTAGCCGGCTCGCCACTTCACGAGAGTGTGCCAACGACCATCTCGGGCCGGCCGGGGTACTACCCACCCCACTCCCAAGCGACCAGGGAAGATATGCCAATGAGTTCGTTCGATCACCGCAAATACCGACCTTTCCCTGCTATCGATTTACCGCAGCGGCACTGGCCCAACCAGCAAATCACGGTAGCACCCCAGTGGTGCTCGGTAGACCTGCGCGATGGCAACCAGGCACTGGTGGAACCGATGAGCGTGGCGCGCAAAACGGCGCTCTTCAAGCAGCTGGTGACGATTGGCTTCAAACAGATCGAAGTGGGATTTCCGGCGGCATCCGAGGCGGATTACAACTTCGTGCGGCAGTTGATAGAGCACCACATGATCCCGGACGACGTCAGCATTCAGGTGCTGACACCCGCGCGCGAGGAGTTGATCGCACGCAGCTTCGAGGCATTGCGCGGAGCCAAACGGGCGATCGTGCACCTCTATAACTCCACCTCAACCATACAGCGGCAACGGGTGTTCAAACAGGGTCGACAGGGCATTGTCGATATTGCCGTGGCCGGTGCCCGCGCGGTAGCGGCGGGCGCCGCACAACAACCACAAACCCACTGGCAGTTTCAGTACTCCCCCGAGAGCTTCACCGCAACGGAACTCGACTTCGCGGTAGCCGTTTGCGACGCGGTTAACGATGTGTGGCAACCCAGCGTCGAACAGCCGGTCATCATCAATCTGCCGGCGACCGTCGAGCTGAGCACGGCCAACGTCTACGCTGACCAGATTGAATGGTTTTGCAGGCACATCAGCCGCCGCGGGGCACTGGTGATAAGCCTGCACACCCACAATGATCGAGGTTGCGCGGTGGCCGCCGCCGAGCTGGGGCTGATGGCCGGCGCCGATCGGGTTGAGGGCACCCTGCTGGGCAATGGCGAGCGCACCGGGAATATGGATATCGTCACCTGTGCCATGAATTTGTATTCCCGGGGCGTTGATCCGGGTCTGGACCTGTCAAGAATGGACGAACTGATCCGCACCGTGGAAGACTGCACCGGAATTGCCGTGCACCCGCGTCACCCCTATGCCGGGGAATTGGTGTTTACCGCTTTTTCCGGCAGCCATCAGGACGCCATAAGAAAATGCCTGGCGCAACAGCATTCGGGCCAGGCCTGGGATGTTGCCTACCTGCCCATCGATCCCGGGGATGTCGGCCGCTCCTACCAGGAGCTGATTCGCATCAACAGTCAATCCGGCAAGGGCGGTATCGCCTGGGTGCTGGAGCAGGATCGGGGCATCCAGATGCCGCGATGGTTACAGATCGAGTTCAGCGCCGTTGTGCAGCAGCACGCCGAGCAGACCCGGGCAGAAGTTCCCGCGGCACAGTTATGGCAGCTCTTTCGGCAATACTACCTGGAGCAGGACGGCCCCTGGCAACTGGAAGGCTACCGCGCCCGGCGCCAGGGCGAGTGCGACGAGGTCGAAGTACAGCTGCGCTGCGCTCAATGCAAATTAGTGCTCCATGGCAGCGGCCTGGGAGTGGTGGACGCCTTTGTCGCGGCGCTGGAGGGTGAAACCGGTAGCAGCCTGGTGGTGGCACAATACAGCGAACATGCGCTGGGCCACAGCACCGGGGGCGCAGCGATGGCCTACATACAGCTCAGCGTCGATGGCCGCCGCCACACCGGGGTTGCCCGCAGCAGCGATATTGTCGAGGCATCGATGCTGGCAATTCTGGCGGCGCTCAACCACAGTGCGCAGCAACAATCGCTGGTGGCTTGATTTTCAGGCCGCTGGCCACCATATCGTGACTATGGAAAAGACTATTCACATCAGTTGCGCCCACTGCGGAGCGACCAATCGCGTACCGCAGAGCCGCCTCGGTCAGCATCCTGGCTGCGGGCGCTGCAAACAGGCCTTGTTCGAGGGCAGGCCGGTCGAGCTCACCAGTGCCAACAGCGCGGGCTTGCTGGCGAATACCGAACTGCCGATTCTCATTGATTGCTGGGCGCCCTGGTGTGGGCCCTGCCGCAGCTTTGCGCCGGTTTTCGAGCAGGTCGCAAAACTCTATGAGCCCCGGCTGCGACTGGCCAAACTGAATACCGAGCGGGAACAGGCGCTCGCGGGTCAGTGGCAAATACGCAGTATTCCCACCCTTTTGCTGTTCAGGAATGGCCGTGAGCAACAGCGTATCGCCGGCGCCATGCCCCTGGCACAATTAGAGCAGTGGCTGCAACAGGCCGGCATAAACCCCGCGAGGCATTGACGAACGCAGTCCGGTCGCGGCAAACTCCCTTGCAAATTCAAACAAATAAGGGGTACCGCGACATGATCACGTATTTCTATTGGGGCTGTGTCATCGCATTGATTATGATTGCGATGTTTGTTATCGGCGGCAAGCTGGCAAACTGGAAAATGGCGTTTATTGCCGCCGCGATTATCGTACTGGCAGGCTGGGCAGCCTACTACTTCCACTTCCAGCAAATATTCGTTAAACGCTATGGCGGGGTAATGTCGGTCACCGTGCCAAACGGCCTGCAACATATCGCCGCAACCTGGAAAGACGAAAACCTGTGGATCGAGAACTACGACCCGGAAAAGAACGTCTGTTACTTTGAAGAATACTCGAAACGCAATGTGCTGGAGGGCAGGGTCAGCATCAAAAACTGCAATCCCATCGCACTCGGGAACGGGGCGGCCGGACGAAACAGTGCACCGGCAATAAAACCGGAAACGACAAAAGCGCCCGCCGCAACGCTGCCGCAATCGCCGCCGGTCTCGGCTTACTAGGTGTGGAACACGGCGAGGGTGGATGGCGCCCGAGCATTTTGCGCCACTCGCCCAGGCCGGCCGCACGCCCATACAAATCATTGTGCCCACAGCTGCAGTAGCCCGGCGCGATACCCAGCAGGAGATTCTGTCAATGCAAGCAAAGCCCTTCATTATTGGCGGCAACGAGCATCTCACCATTGAACTGCCGCTGGCCATGGCCAATCGCCATGGCCTGGTCAGCGGTGCCACCGGCACCGGAAAAACCGTCACGCTGCAACGCCTCGCCGAGGGCTTTTCACAGGCCGGTGTGCCGGTGTTCATGTCCGACGTCAAGGGTGACCTGTCAGGGCTGGCGAAACCGATGGTCAGCAATGACAAAATCCAGGCCCGGGTCGACGCGCTGAAACTGACGGGTTACCAGCCAAGGGGTTTTCCGACCCTGCTCTGGGATATCTACGGCCAGCAGGGACATCCGGTACGCGCCACCATTTCCGACATGGGCCCCCTGTTGCTGGCAAGCCTGCTGCAACTCAATGAAACCCAAACCGGTGTTTTGTATGCCGCCTTCAAGATTGCCGATGACGAGGGCCTGCTGCTGCTCGACATGAAAGACCTGCGCGCGATGCTCAGCTGGATGGCAGACAACGCCAAGAGCCTGAGCCGCGATTACGGCAGCATGAGTGGCGCCAGCATCGCCGCGATCCAGCGCCGCCTGATGGTGCTTGAACAACAGGGAGCAGAGCATTTTTTTGGCGAACCTGCGATCGAGTTGCCGGACATCATGCAGACCGACTTTTCGGGCAATGGCGTCATTAGCATCCTCGATGCCACCCGGCTGATGCAGGAACCCCGACTCTATGCCATGTTCCTGCTCTGGTTGATTGCGGAGTTGTTCGAGCAGTTGCCCGAGGTGGGCGACCTCGATAAACCGCGTCTGGTATTCTTTTTCGACGAGGCGCACTTGCTATTCGACGACGCTCCCGATGCACTGCTCGACAAAATCGAACAGGTGGTACGCCTGATACGATCGAAGGGCGTCGGCATCTTTTTCGTGACCCAGAACCCCCTCGACGTGCCCGATTCGGTGCTCGGCCAACTGGGCAATCGAATTCAGCACGCCCTGCGTGCTTTTACCCCGCGGGACCAGAAAGCGGTGCGTACCGCGGCGCAAACCTTTCGCACCAACCCCGGGCTTGATACCGAGCAGGTCATCACCGAGCTTGGGGTTGGCGAGGCATTGGTGTCGGTGCTCAACGCCAAGGGCCAGCCCACCCCGGTGGAGCGAGTACTGATCGGACCACCGGCATCGCGCATCGGGCCTATTAGCTCCCAGGAACGCGCGGAGCACCAGCAGCGCTCTCCGCTGGGGCATCGCTACGACCAGATGCTGGACCGGCAATCGGCTTACGAAATGCTCAAGATCCGCGCCGAAAACCTCGCCTTCGAACAGGCTCGAGAGGCACCGGACAAACCCGCGCGCGGGAGCCAGCGGCAAACGCCGACGGAAGCCATGATAAAAAGCGCAGCGCGCAGTTTTGGCAATCAGCTGGGCCGACAATTGGTGCGCGGCCTGTTGGGATCTTTTAGCGGCAAGCGCTAGGGAACACTCGACGCCAGGGGCGTTTCGCGGTTATGGTTGTGGCTCTGAACCACCTGACAACAATGAGGAAAATAAAATGACAGTTAAAGTTGGCGACTCGATTCCCTCTTGCACCCTGATGGTTATGGGCGAGAGCGGTCCGCAGCCCATCACCACCAGCGAGATTTTTGACAACCACAAAGTTGCACTGTTTGCAGTGCCCGGCGCATTTACCCCCGGCTGCTCGCTGACCCACCTCCCCGGCTTTGTAGCCAACGCCGACAAGATCCTGGCCAAGGGTGTCGACCACATTGTCTGCCTTTCCGTGAACGATGCTTTTGTCATGGCTGCATGGGGGAAGGACCAGAATGCGGAAGCTATCATGATGCTGGCAGATGGCAATTGCGAACTCACCGAGCTGCTGGGAGTCAGTTTCGATGCCAGCGGTTTCGGCATGGGCAAACGCTCGCAAAGGTATTCAATGCTGGTAGAAAATGGCGTGGTGAAAGTATTTAACCTCGAGGCAGGCGCCGGAGTGGACGTCAGTTCGGCCGAAAACCTGATGCAAGCGCTATAGGTTCCAATCCATAGAGGCACACTCCCGCCAGCGAGCTGGCCCCGGGCCGCCAAAGGCGTGAGTGCATTATTCGTTTCAGATTGGGCAACGCAACAAGCTGTGGCATACTCTCGCCATGCACAACATGGACTTCAGAGAAACCGTTATTATCGATACCGCGGCCGCGGCACTGGTCGCCAGCCCCGCTACCGGTGTCTGGCGCAATCCCCTGGCCCGGGAGGAACGAGAGCGCGGCCACGCAACGTCTATTGTACGCTTCGATCCGGGCGCCCGCTTTGCCCAGCATGGCCACCCCCAGGGCGAAGAAATCCTGGTGCTGGAGGGTACTTTCTCCGACGAATACGGGGATTACCCGTCAGGGTCTTACATTCGCAATCCCCCTGGCTTCAAACACACTTCCTTCAGTGATCAGGGTTGCACACTGTTTGTCAAACTACATCAGTTCCAGCCTGACGACCGCCAGCAGATACACATCGACACGCGCAATACGCCATGGCTGCCCGGCCCTGGACTGCTGCGCCTCATGCCCCTGCATGATTTCAAGGCAGAGCATACCGCCCTGGTGCATTGGCCCGCGGGATACAGGCCGGATCCGGGCGGGGGCTGGGGGGGTGAAGAGATGCTGGTATTATCGGGCGAGTTGCGCAGCAAGCATGAGACATATGGGCCTGGTTACTGGTTGCGTGGACCCCACCTGAGCCAGGATTTGGTCGAAGTTAAAGAAGATACCGTGTTTTGGCTTAAAACCGGTCACCTGGCACCCCTTTAGCCCTCCAATACGCCGCTGGATTCCTGACTCAGTAAGGGCGCCCCTGCGCGCTGTTGGCACTCTTTGTTACATGGATCATCTTGCTGCATGGATCATCTTGCTGCATGGATCATCTTGCTGCATGGATCATCCTCGCTGTACTCCTGCACGAACAGCATCCTCGAAAATCCCACGCCTGCGTGGCAAAGCCCGTGCATGCGCCCTCCGGCGACTACGCAAACGCCCTTGGCATTTGCATATTCATTGAGTTGAGGCCTCCATTGACCGCAATGATATCGCCACTGACGTAAGACGAGGCCGGGGCAGCAAGATACAACGCGCAGGCCGCGACGTCTTCCACTGACCCCAATCGTCCCATGGGTGTCATCTCGACCATGGCACTCTCGATCTCCGGCGTGAGCATTGTGTCCAGGTCATCGGTTCGGGTCGAACCCACAGCGATGGCGTTAACCCGAACCCGCGGCGCGAACTCCTGCGCCAACTCGCGGGTCAGGAAGGACAAGGCCGCCTTGGCAGTGCCGTAGGCCGCGAAACATGGGGAGGGTACATGGCCCGCTACCGAAGAGATATTGACGATGGCGCCCCCGCCCGCCGACTTAACCATTTTCGGGGCTGCGATGCGAGACAGGGCAAAGGCGGTCGCAACGTTGAAGCGAAACGCCATCTCGAACTCCAGGGTACTGGTATCAAGGGCTGGCTTGGGGGGTGACCCACCGGCGTTATTGACCAACACATCGATGCGACCAAACTCTTCCAGGGCGACCGCCACCAGTTCCAGCAACTGCTGTTCCTGCATGACATCAGTGGGCACAGCAATCGCACGCCGACCAGTTTTGCGCACCTGGGCGGCGACGCTCTCAATGTCAGGTCGGGTTCGTGCCGCGATCACGATATCAGCCCCGGCCTGGGCGTAAGCCACGGCAATACCTGCACCTATACCGTTTCCCGCACCGGTCACAATTGCCACTTTGCCGTTCAGTTTAAACTGTTTCAGTATGGTCATTGAACACTCCTTTGAATCAGTCCCTATCAAGCCATTATTTTGCCGGGCTGGCAAGCGAGTCCGCTGCAGCAGGACCGCTATTGGACTGGCGAGGCCAGACCAATTACCGGCTGGCCGCCTATTTGCGCTATTATCGGGGGCTAGCAGGAAGTGGCGGCGATGACAGGAGATTCCAAAGCCAATAACCGTCCCTATCGGTAGCCACTTGAGCTGTTGCGCCCTGGATGATAAATACCATGGTTCATTGGGAGAAGCACACCTTATGCGAGTCATAGTCGTCGATGATCATGCTCTCATCCGTGCCGGGCTGACCGACATCCTGCTCCAGCGCATCCCCGGCGCCAGTATCACCGAAGCAGCCAGCAGCGCCGAAGCCATGGCTATTTTGGCCGAGGAACCGATAGACCTGGCTATCGTCGACCTGTTCATTCCCGGGGAAAGCAGCTTCGAATTTCTGCGTCATATTGGCCAGCAGTATCCCGCGCTCAAGGTCATCGTGGTATCAGCATCAGAAAACCCGTCGCACATGCGCAAAGCCATTGATTTTGGCGCACTGGGGTATATTCCCAAATCGTTTTCCAGCACTCGATTCCTCGCCGCACTGGACACGATACTGGAGGGGGGAAGCATTTTCCTGCCGGACAACCTGTCCCAGCTCAATCCGGCAGCCATAAGCGCTAACGGTGAGATCGCGCCAGGGACCACGTGCGAGGCGCTGTTGGCCTGCCTTACCCCAAGGCAAAGGGAAATATTGCAAATGCTTGCCCAGGGCCAATCCAACAAGCAAATTGCGCGACATTGCCAGCTCTCGGAAAACACGATAAAAGTGCATGTCAGCGCCATTCTGAGGTCACTGGGCCTGAACAATAGAACCCAGGCAGGGGTTCTCATGCAACAGATCAAGGACTTTACAACGACAGGCTAAGCCAGGAAACAAGACATGATCTGGATCAAGTCACTCAGCCGCACCGGGCTGGGGAAGCCCGCCATGCTACTGCTAACAATCACCAGCGCCCTGCTCGTGCAGCAGGGAAGCAGTGAAACGCTCACCGATGCCGATTTCCTGCAGAACCCGATCCTTGTCAAAAGCGTTACCCATCTGCCGCAGGCCATTGCCGATTCGCCGATCGCTGTCAGTATCATCGACCGGCGAATGATCGCCGCCTCTGGTGCCATAACCCCGGTTGAAGTGTTGCGCCTGGTGCCCGGCTTCCAGGCCTACTATGTCAATGGCAATCGCTACGGCGCGAACTACCATTCCCTGGACGACGAATACCCACGACGCATGGAGGTCAAGGTGGATGGCCGCCCGGTCTACGAACCGATTCTTTCCGCCGTGGAATGGCATTCGCTGGGCCTGGAGCTGCAGGATATCGATTATATCGAGGTGGTGCGCGGCCCCAACCAGCCCGCCGATGGCGCCAATGCCTTCCTCGGCGCCATCAATATCGTCACTCGCTCACCGGTCGCCAACCCGGGGGGAGCCGTGCGCGCAACGATTGGCTATGCCGACATGCGCAGGATGTCAGCGGTTTACAATACAACCCTGGGTGACATGCATAACCGCTTTACCGCCAGCTGGGAAACCAACGACGGCTTTCCCGAGTTCGAAGGCGACCCGGTCGATGACCAGCTTGAAATCGGCCACCTGGGATACCGGGGAGTGTGGACCCCCAACCTCTCCGACACACTGGATATCCAGGCCGGCTATTCCAGCAGCGAAAACGGTGTGGGCGGCGAGGGCCTCAACGGCAGAGCCAGTGACGTGCAGCCGCGGGATTATCGCTATACTTACCAGTCCCTGCACTGGCAGCGCAATTTCGACAGCACCCAGGATATCGAACTGCGGTTTTACCACAATTACCTTACCGGCGAGGACGAACCCCAAGCACTGGGCACCCTGGCGGAGGAGTTGGGCCTGGACCCGACATTGATCCCGATACTGTTTCCGGGTTTCGAGGATTTCCAGCTGCCCCCCATCGAACTCGAGACCCGCTCCCAGCGTTTGGACCTGGAGCTTAGGCACAATATCGCCTTCAACCCGAAACTGCGCCTGAACTGGGGCGCGGCTGTTCGCTACGACCGCGCCCACAGTGAATGGCTGTTCGATACCGACGACTGGCTGAGCGACACGTCCTACCGCCTGTTCACCAACATCGAGGCGCGACCCACCACCTGGCTCACCCTCAACCTGGGACTGATGGGCGAGAAAAACGAGATCAGCGACTCCTACCTGAGCCCGCGGTTTTCTGCCAATTTCCATATCAATCCCCAGCAGACCATTCGCCTGATGGGCTCCCGGGGTTACCGCCCACCCAGCCTGCTGGAGGCTTACCAGTACCAGGCCTATCGCGCCCAGGAGGTGGTGGGATTGCCACCCGAACTGCAGGTACTCACCGATCCCGATATTGAAAATGAAAGCATCACCAACTATGAGATCAGCTACCTGGGTGAGTGGCCCAGGTTTGGCCTGACACTGGACGCCAAATTCTTCTCCGAAGAACAGCAGCACCTTATCGAGGAAGCGCGGGCAGAAAATCTGCCCGATGACATTTCCTCTCCCGCGCTGATTCGCACCAATGCCATTGACATGACGACCCGCGGCTATGAAATCAGCCTCAATTATCGCCCTGCACCTGAATTGCTGCTCGCCGGCACGTACAGTCATATAGACCTGGATGGCGAACGACAGCGGGTAATACCGACGACGAGCCCCGAGGATTTTGCGGACATGGACGACAATATGCCGGCGCTCACGACCAGTTTCCTCGCCAGCTACCGCCTGCCCCGGGGATTCGAGGTCAGCGCCAATTACTTCCTCCAGGACGACGTTAGTTGGTTGCAGGGTGCCAATGTCGACCGTTTCGACCGCCTGGATCTGCGCCTGGCCAAGACCATTGCGATGGGGCGGGCATCGACTTTACTCGAGCTGATCGTGCAAAATGCGCTGGCGGAAGAGTATGTTGAATATCACGACTTCAACATATTTGAGCGTCGCGCCTATCTCAGGGTGAGCGTCGACTGGCAATAACTGTAGAGGCCCGGACGAAGGATCGTTGTGGTAAAATGCGGAAGCTTCAGCGCAAATAAAAAGGGGCTCAGGATAAGAGCTCTGGCCTACTGCAGGGTCCTTGCCGCACTCTGCATCTGCTGCATTCCATCCCTGCACGCCGAAAGGCTTACCATTATCGTTAGCGGTGAAAGCGCCGGCCTGCACGCGGCAGCCCTGACCATTGAACGCAAATTGCAAGCTGCAAGCACCATCGTCAAGCAGCTGGATGGCCCGGACATCGGTTTGCAAGAAGCGGCTCTGGCCGACTCCGACTTGCTTATCAGCATTGGCAACGAAGCCGCAGCAATCGCGCTGCGCAGCCGCAATACCCAACCGCTACTGTGCGCATTCGTTAGCGAGTCAACATTCCGCCAGGAATTGCTCAAGCAGTTCGACTCTATCTCTGCCGGCCTCCAGGCCGGCGTTTCTGCCCTCTATTTTGAGCAGCCGCCCGAGCGCATGTTCGAACTGGCCCGGCTCGTGGTTCCCGATGCGAAAATTGCAGGAATGGCGCTTGGCCCGGTGCTACAGCAACAACAAAAACGCCTTGCAAGACAGGCCCACAGTTCCGGCCTGGAACTGCGCAGCATAGTGGTCGGGGCCGACTCCAACCTGGTCAAGGCCCTCGACCCGCTGGTCAGGCAGGCCGATCTGATGATGGCGATGCCGGACAAGGCGCAGTGGCACAGCCAAACTGCGAAATGGCTGTTATACCTGACCTATCGTCGGGCCAAGCCGGTGATTGCGTTCTCTGCACGCTACACCGAAGCTGGCGCCGTTGCATCGCTCTATACCCAAGCCGATGATATCACTGAACAGGCGGCGGCCGTGGCTACCAAATTGCTCGCCAAGCCAGGTCCGGGCGCTATCTATTGGCCCGAAAAGTTCCATGTCAGCACCAACCTCTCGGTAGCCAAAGCGCTGGGACTGCCGCTACTCGATGCCAGTGACTACGAGCGCTTGCTCAGCAGTGCCGGAGTCAAGCCATGAAGCTGCTCAACGCCAGACCACGGCATATTACCAGCCAGATCTTGCTGGCGGTGTTACTCCCTGTCATCATCGTTACCGCAGTCATCATCGCCTACTACTCGTGGGAACGCTATCTCGAAATCGAGCGCACCGAGCGGCAGTTTGGCGAGCTCAGCGCCGGCTATTTGGCCCAGGCGGCGGAACTGGCCATTTATGCCGGCGACTCGGAGCAACTGCGGAAGCTGGCCCGCACTGCGCGACAACGCCCCTCCGTCGCCCGGGTCTGCTTTCTCGACAGCAGTGCCAAAATCCTGGTCGAGGAGGGTCGGGCGTTGCAAGCAAACTGTGACGCCGATCTGGACAGCCAGCAACTCGTGATCAGTTCCTATTCTGACAGCACCCTGTTTTCGTGGCCGGTCAAGCGATCTCAACTTCAGGTAATCGACTTCGATGCGACCAGGCTCGAAGACCAGCCTGACGGATCGCCTATCGGCTGGGTCGTACTATCGCTGGATAACCAAAGCATACTGGACGCTTTTCGCCAGATGATAGCCAGCGCGGCCCTGCTGGGCCTGGCAGGCCTGCTTATCGGGGTGCTGTTTGCGCTGCGCGCCGGTACCACCATCGGCGGCCCGGTGCGCGCCCTGACACGCCATGTCAAACAACTGGATTCACAGGCGCCGAGCACGGTCTTCCCCCCCGCAGGTACCGAGGAAATCGTTACCCTGGCGAATGGCATCAACCAACTCGTAGAAAGCGTCAATAAACATATACACAATCAGAAACAGCGCATAGATGCCGCAACAGCCAGCCTGGTGCGGCGCAACCGGCAGTTGGAGGAGACCCGCCAGATACTGGAACAGGCGCTGCAAACCAAAAGTGATTTCCTCGCCCGAATGAGCCATGAGTTGCGCACACCACTGACCACGATTATCGGTTTTAACCGCCTGCTGCGGGAATCGAATAGCCCACGTCAGCGCCGGGAATACAGTCGACACATCGAACACGCGTCGATCCTGTTGCAGTCCATCATTGAGGACATCCTTGACTATTCGCGTCTGCAATCAGCTGCACTGGAGCTGGAGTCCCGCGCCTTCAACCTGCACGATTGCTTCGAGGATGTGGTGGGTTTACACGGCTACGAAGCCATTGAGAGGCGTATCGAATTAGTGCTCCTGATAGACCGGGATGTTCCCCGGCGAATCATTGGAGACGCCCTGCGCCTGAAACAGGTCATCAATAACCTGCTGGCCAACGCCATTAAATTTACCGATCGCGGTGAGGTGGTTGTGCACCTTGAGCTGGTGGAGTCCACGGAGCACGCCGTGGCGCTTCAATGCGAGGTCAGGGATACGGGCATCGGTATCAGCGCAGAGCACTTTAGCCATCTGTTCGAACCTTTTACCCAGGCTGACAACTCGATAT
>JAHEGP010000072.1:0-558 GCA_024645065.1 Cellvibrionales bacterium
AAATGGTGGGCCCAGCAGGACTTGAACCTGCGACCTGCCGATTATGAGTCGGATGCTCTAACCAACTGAGCTATGGGCCCTAGACACAGCCGCCAGGGCGGGTACTGTAAGGGGATAGGGTGAAGTGAACATGCAGCGCACTGCCACCCTAGTCAAGCGGCGCGCATTATAGCTGTCGTCGCCTCAAGTGCCAAGCGAAGCGTGCTCCAGATAATGAGTCTCGCAGCAGGTTGACTTGTTGCATCTGCTTGGGTGGCAGTTCACCAGCACCCGGGCGATTGTTTGGCATCGCTCTGGTCTCACATATTCTGGAGGCTTTCAACGCCAGCCTCGTACCAGCGGTCGGCATAGCTCGCGCCACCACTCATGGCGCCGCTGTCAAACTGTGGGTTGTAGGCTTGGACTTCCGCTGCAATGATACTCAGCATTCGCAGTAAGTATTGTTGCAAAACGTTCAGTACGGGCGGCGGCAAAACCGCCGTGACCATTCTGTCGGCTTCCACTATCACTTGCCAATCGGTGGTAAATATATTAGCCGGGATGAGCTCCGCTTCCAGC
>JAHEGP010000072.1:568-12801 GCA_024645065.1 Cellvibrionales bacterium
CCAGGTAGAGTCGCAGGAAATTCACGACTTCACAGCCGGCTGCAGAGCCCACGCCCATTACGTAGGCTTGCATCGTCGCGAGTACCGGCTCGGCGCTATCGATATAGTAGTCTATCCGGGTTGCCCAATAGTCGGTGGTCGACTCGGGAACCAATGCCGCGATACGCTCGGCCAGCTCATCCCTGGCAGTGGCACTATCGGCAGCTGCCATGGCATAGTCTCTGTCTTTTTTCTTTCTCTTGCTGCCCCTTTTTTTCTTCTTTTGTTGCTTTTTTTTCTCACTTTTTGCTGCTGGGTCGGCGGTTGTCAAGGCGTTGTCTCCACCCTGCAGGGCGAGTTCCAAGCGGCTTACCAGCTCGCCGAGTGCCTCTGAATCGGAGTCCATGTTATTGCGGGCAGCGTCCAGCATCAGCTTGATAGGCGTTGCATCATTCCCCTGGGTGACGTAGTCCTCAAACACCGTGACGATGCGGTTCACCCACTCCATCCGCGGTGAGTCTATGTCGCGGGCGTTGCGGTAGTTGGCCAGATAGTTCAGCAGGCTGTCGAGCTCCCTGACCAGTACCATCCTCGGATCACGCTCCAACTCACCCCCGGTCTGCAACTCCAGGAAGTAGCCTGTAAGTTTCGCAACACCAGCGCCAAAGTGGTGAAAGTCTACCGCCAGCAGTTCTGCCAGCTCACCTTCGAGCGGCGGATCGGGTTCGCCACAATCATCGTAGTGAAAGATACAGGGAATAAGGCGCCGGCTATGCTCAAAACAGGTTTCAAGCTCCTTGGCGACACCGCTGGACGTAGCAGCGTTGGCGGACCAGACCAGCAATACCAGGTCGGATTTCAGCAGCACCGGGTCAATTTCCTGCTGGATCACATCACCCGGACGCAACTTGCGATAATCCATCCATACATCGCAAAAATCAGAGAGGGAATTTGCCAGCTTTTCGGCCAGCGACTTGTCGTTCCAGGAGTGGCTGATAAAAACCTTGAGGCTATTGTTTTCGCTCATACAGTGTCGCTCCTGATTTTGTAGTGACTAACCGTCGCCCTTATTGGCCTAAGGCTAACTCCGTTACGATTTGGCCGCATCAGCAGCCTGATTCGCCTGGATGGCGGTAAGGGCGATGGTGTAGACGATATCGTCGACCAGGGCGCCCCGGGAGAGATCGTTGACCGGCTTGCGCATACCCTGCAGCATCGGGCCGATGCTGACCAGGTTGGCACTGCGCTGCACCGCCTTGTAGGTGGTGTTGCCGGTGTTCAGGTCGGGGAAGATAAACACCGTCGCCTGGCCCGCAACCGGGCTGTCAGGGGCCTTGCTCTTGGCGACGCTCTCTATCACCGCGGCATCGTACTGCAGGGGGCCGTCTATGCTCAGGTCGGGTCGCCGCTGCTTGGCGATGCGGGTGGCCTCGCGCACTTTTTCGACATCGGAACCGGTGCCGGACGCCCCGGTTGAATAGCTGATCATCGCAACCCTGGGCTCGATGCCGAAAGCGGCGGCGGAGTTGGCGGACTGAATGGCTATATCTGCCAGTTGATTGGCGTCCGGGTCCGGGTTGATCGCGCAGTCGCCATAGACCAGCACCTGGTCGGGTAGCAGCATGAAAAAAATCGACGATACCAGGTTGGCGCCGGGAGCGGTCTTGATCAGCTGCAGGGCAGGGCGAATGGTATTGGCGGTGGTGTGCACGGCGCCGGATACCAGGCCGTCCACCTCATCCAGTGCCAGCATCATGGTGCCCAGTACCACGTTGTCGCGCAGTTGTTCCCGGGCCATGACTGCCTCCAGGCCCTTGTGCCTGCGCAGTGCGACCATGGGTTCAACATAGCGCTCGCGCACGGCTTTGGGGTCGATAATCTCTACCCGCTCGCCCAGCTCCACTCCCTGCTGGCGGGCAACCCGGCGGACCTCTTCGGGGTTTCCCAGCAGCACCGGCACCGCGATCCTGCGCTCGGCGCATATTGCCGCGGCTTTCACGGTGCGGGGCTCCAGCCCCTCGGGAAGTACGATACGGCGTTCCACCGCGCTGGCCAATTCCACCAGTTGGTAGCGAAACGCCGGAGGCGATAATTTCATGGTCCTGGCTGAGCCCTGAGTCAGGCTCTCGATCCAGCTTGGCTCCATATGGTTGGCAAAGTATTCACCGACCAGTTCGATGCGTTCATAATCTTCCGGGGGAATATCGCTGTTGAAATCCTGCAGTATCTGGGCCGTTTCCCAAGTGTCAGTCGAGGTTAGCAGAATGGGCACCCGACTGGTGGTCATCGCGTTTCTGCAGAGGTCGACGATGGAGGGTTCGATGGCTATGCCGCCGGTCAGTAAAACGCAACCAAGGGCTGTGCCGTTCAGGGCTGCCAGGCAGATGGCGGTCAACACGTCAGGCCGGTCACCGGAGGTCACCAGCAGGGATTCGGGTTGCATCAGGTGGATCATGGTGGGAACGGAGCGCGAGCAGAATGCCACGTTCCTGATACGTCGGTTGTTGATATCGCCCTCGAAGAGAACCGTTGCCCCCAGGTGATCCCGCAGGTCTGCGACACGCGGGGCAACCAGCGCGGTATTCCAGGGTATGGCTCCCAGTTGGGGCAGGGGGCTGTCGCCCATGCTCTCCAGTTCAAGCGCACTTTTTTGCGGGGCAGGGGCGGTGTCCAGCTCCTTCAATGCCCTGGGTGCGTTGCTGCCACGATAAACCGGAGCGTCCACCTTGTTGATGATGTACCCCTTGATGCTCTCACCCCTGGCGCCGCCATATTCGTTCAGCGCCAGTTCCACTCTGTCGCGGATTTGATGCTTGGCCTTTGGGTCGGGGTGAGACACAAACACGATATCGGCCCCGAGAGCCCTGGCAATCTGGTAGTTAACCCGGGTGGCGAAGGGTTGTTCGGGTCTGGGCGCCATACCTTCTATCACCACCAGTTCAGCGCCGACTGTGCCGCGTTTGCAGCGCGCGACGATCTGCTCCAGCAGGTCTGGAAGGCGCTGCCGCGAAATATAGTCTTCCGCCGCTTCCAGGCTGAATGGCGCGGGTGGCACCAGCGTGGTCGCATGGCGAATAATCGCGGTGGAGCGCTCCGGGCCCTCGTAGCCAGGGTCGGGTTGGGCGATGGGTTTAAAAAAGTTGACGGCGACCCCGGTGCGCTGCACCGCGAGGCAGATGCCGAGGCTGACACAGGTTACGCCGGCGCCCGGTTCGAGGGGAATGAGCATCAGGGCTCTGGTCATAATGTCCTACCTGGAAAGTGTACCTTGATCATGGTCCCGATGGGCCGGGTCGGCTGCTAGTCCGGTTCTCGATCTTGCAGGATCGCCAGAGTCTGGTGTGCAATCATCAGTTCCTCGTCGGTTGGAATAACCCGCAGTTCTACCCTGGAGCCCGGCGCCGAAATCACACTCGCGTTGTTATCGTTGGCAGTTGCGTCGATTGTGATGCCTAACCATTTAGCTTGTTTGGCAAAGCGCGCGCGCACCGGTCGCGAGTTTTCGCCGATGCCGCCGGTAAACACCAGGGTGTCGATACCACCCATCGTGGCGGCCAGGGCACCCACCTCGCGATTCAGTTGATGCACGAAGTAGTTGACGGCAAGGTCGGCGCTGGGCTCCGGGGATTCCAGCAGTTGGCGCATATCCGAGCCGACGCCGGACAGGCCCAGCAGCCCGCTTTGTCGATACAGCAGGTCTTCCAGGTCCTGCGCATCCATGCCCTCTGACTGCATCAGGTAAAGCAGCACGCCGGGATCGATGCGCCCACAGCGGGTGCCCATGCAGAGCCCATCCAGGGCCGAAAACCCCATCGAGGTTTCCAGCGAGCGGCCGTTCACCATGGCGCAGAGGCTGGCGCCATTGCCCAGGTGCGCCACCAGTACCTTGCCGCCGTGCACCGCGGGCAATTCCCGGGCCAGGTAGTGGGCGATGTAGGCGTAGGACAGACCGTGGAAACCGTAGCGCCTGACGCCCTGCCGGTAGAGTCGCTCGGGCAGGGCGAAGCGCTTTACCAGTTCCGGTTGCGTGGTGTGAAAGGCGGTGTCGAAACAAGCGACCGAGGGCAGGTCATTGGCGGCGCGAACGGCGTCGATACCGCTCAGGTTGTGGGGTTGGTGAAGCGGCGCGAGGGGGTTGAGTGCGCGCAGTTCAGTCAGCACCTTATCGTCTATCAGTACCGGTTTGCTGAAATTGGCGCCGCCGTGGGTTACCCTATGGCCAACACCGAGCAGGTCGCCCAGGTCGTCCTGTTCCTGTAGCCAGCCCTTGAGATGTGCAAGGGCCTCGGCATGGTTGGCTGCGGGGATCTCCCGGGATAACTCCCCGGCATGAAACCGCCCCTGGCCGCCGATATTCTCGATCTGGCCTTTGGTTTTGAGGGACAGTTCCGATCCCCCAACCCGGTATACGGCGAACTTGATGCTGGATGATCCGGCGTTGAGTACTAACAGGCTATCGGCCATGGCTCCGGGACTCGCGTGGTTATTGTGTTAGCCAGGGCCCCGGCCAACGTGACGGGCGCCCGATTGGCCTGGGTCGATTACTGCAAAGTGTTGGCGAACTATGAAGCAGGGGGCAGCCTGCCCTTTACTGCACGGTTTCCGCGTCGCTCCACATGCCTTCAAAAAGTGCCGAGGACAGGTAGCGTTCCGTGAGGTCCGGCAGGATCACCACGATGTTCTTACCTTTGTGTTGCTCCTGCTGTGATACCCGATGGGCCACAGCCATCGCCGCGCCACAGGAAATACCCGCCAGGATGCCTTCCTCGCGCATCAGGCGATGGGTCCATTCCATCGCGTCCTCGTTGCTTACCCGTTCAACCTGATCGACCATGTCGAGGTCCAGGTTCTCCGGTATGAAGCCGGCGCCAATGCCCTGGATTTTGTGCGGGCCGTGGGTAGGCTCCTCGCCGGCCTTGGCCGCGGTGATCACGGTAGTGGATTCCGGCTCAACGGCGACCGCCGTGATCGCCTTGCCCTGGGTGCCCTTGATGTAGCGGCAGATACCCGTCAGGGTGCCACCGGTACCGACGCCACAGACCAGCACATCGATATTGCCCTCGGTATCGCGCCAGATCTCCGGCCCGGTGGTCTGCTCGTGTATAGCCGGGTTGGCCGGGTTGGTGAACTGCTGTGGCAGGTAGTATTTCTCCGGGTCGCCAGCAGCAATTTCAGCCATCCTGGCGAGTGCCCCGGGCATACCCTTGGGGCCTTCTGTCAACACCAGCTTGGCGCCAAGGGCCTTGAGCAGCTTGCGCCGTTCCAGGCTCATGGTGCTGGGCATGGTGAGGGTAATCGGGTAGCCGCGCGCCGCGGCGACGAAGGCCAGGGCGATGCCGGTGTTGCCGCTGGTGGCTTCCAGTATTTCCATGCCGGGTTTGAGCTCACCGCTTTTTTCGGCCGCCCAGACCATGCTGGCTCCAATCCGGCACTTGACCGAGTAGGCCGGGTTGCGGCCTTCGATTTTGGCGTAGATATTGCCGTCGCTGATGCGATTGAGCTTGACCAGTGGCGTGTTGCCGATGGATTCACTGTTGTCGTTGAAAAGTGGCATGCGTTGCGACTCCCTGCTTATTCTTAATTAAGGAGCCTAGCCTATTCGCAAATATTATCGATGTCCAGAAAGCAAAACGCCGACTCGGGGTCGGCGCATGGCAGCGGCACAAGGCTTATTCGTCGAGAAAGGTGCGCAGGTGATCGGAGCGGCTGGGGTGGCGCAACTTGCGCAGCGCCTTGGCCTCGATCTGGCGAATGCGTTCCCGGGTCACGTCGAACTGCTTGCCGACCTCCTCCAGGGTGTGGTCGGTATTCATGTCGATACCAAAACGCATCCGCAACACCTTGGCCTCCCGTGCGGTGAGGCCCGCCAGCACTTCCTTGGTGGCCTCGGACAGGCCGGTATTGGTGGCAGAATCGATGGGTGAGTCGACCGCACCATCTTCAATAAAGTCGCCCAGGTGGGAGTCGTCATCGTCGCCGATGGGTGTTTCCATCGAGATCGGTTCTTTCGCTATTTTAAGTACCTTGCGGACCTTGTCCTCCGGGATATCCATGCGATCGCCCAGCTCTTCAGGGGTCGGCTCCCGGCCCATTTCCTGCAACATCTGGCGGGATATGCGGTTGAGCTTGTTGATCGTTTCTATCATATGCACCGGAATGCGGATGGTGCGAGCCTGGTCGGCGATGGAGCGGGTGATCGCCTGGCGTATCCACCAGGTGGCATAGGTCGAAAACTTGTAGCCGCGGCGGTACTCGAATTTGTCGACCGCTTTCATCAGGCCGATATTGCCTTCCTGGATCAGGTCGAGAAACTGCAGGCCGCGGTTGGTGTATTTTTTGGCAATCGAGATAACCAGCCGCAGGTTCGCCTCGACCATTTCCTTTTTTGCCCGTCGCATGCGGGCTTCGCCCAGAGACATGCGGCGGTTGATGTCGCGGATCTCGGCAAAGGTGAGGCCCGTTTCCTCTTCCACCTCGCTGATCTTGCGCAGCGCACGCTGGATGTCTTCCTTGTAGTCAGCCATTTTCACGGCATAGGGCTGCTTGCGCTTGAGCATGTTGCCCAGCCAGCGTGGGTTGGCCTCGTTACCGAGCCAGGATTCGATGAAATCCTTACGGCTCATTTGGCACTCGCGCACGCAGATGCTCATGATGAGCCGTTCCTGGCCGCGAAGCTGGGCCTGGGCCTTGCGTGGCATGTCAATCAGCGGGTCAAGGGTGCGGGGTGTGAGCTTGAAGTACTTGAACACTTCACCCAGCGCTTCCAGCTCTTTCAGCGAGGTTTTATGCTGCCGGCCATGCTTTTTCAGGGCGCGTTCGGTTTTTGCATACTGCTTGCGCAGGGCATCGAAACGCTCCCTGGCCTCCACCGGATCGGGGCCGGAATCTTCACTGTCATCGTCGTCGCTACTGTCGTCGCTGTCTTTGGCGGCAGCAGCAGGGGGTGGGGCGATGGGCGTGGCGGTGTCGAGGGGGTTAAGGTAGCCAGTCAGGATATCGGCCAGGCGGCGCTCCTCGGTGGCCACCAGATCGTACTCATCGAGTATGACTTGTACCGTGCCCGGGAAGCTCGACAACGCCGCCATCAACTCACGGGTGCCTTCTTCGATGCGCTTGGCGATAATAATCTCGCCCTCACGGGTCAGCAGTTCTACCGTGCCCATTTCCCGCATGTACATACGCACCGGGTCGGTGGTGCGACCGGCTTCGGTTTCTACCGCCGCCAGCGCCGCTGCGGCTTCCTCGGCCGCCACATCGTCCGCTGACTGGTTGTCGGACAGCATCAGGGTGTCGGCATCGGGCGCAGACTCGAATACCTGGATACCCAGATCGTTGATCATTTGGATGATATCTTCGACCTGGTCCGGGTCGGATATATCATCGGGCAGGTGGTCGTTGACCTCGGCGTAGGTCAGGTAACCCTGCTCCTTGCCTTTCGCGATGAGGTCTTTGATTCGCGACTGGGGTGAGGTGTCTGTCATGGTGGCCCTTAATCAGTGCGGTGGGGAAAAATCAGCCCGGTAGTATAACTCACTAAAGCTATATGCTGCCAGAATCAAATAATTAAAGGGTGAGCGGCTTCAGGTATAGCGATTATTTGACGCCTGGAGCGCCGCCAGGACTTCCTTGTAGCGCAGTTTTTGCTCCGCCGACATCGAGCGCAAACGGCTGAGGTCCAGCCATTCCTGTTCCAATGCCTGGCGTTCGATGTCGCGGCGAATTCGCTTGAGGGCCCCGGTGAACTCCTCCCGCGCCTTGTTTTCATCGTCCAGAAGGTCCTCGAAACCCAATAGCTGGGTGGCGAAGTCGTGTTTGTCGGTATTGAGCCAGGAGCCAACCAGGGTGTGGGTGCGGGTGTCGGGCTCGCGTCGCAATAATTCCAGCATTTCCACCAGCAGCCGGGCTTCTGTGGAGTCGAGGCCCCGCAATTCATCCGGCTCGGGGGCTATTGAGGCCAGGCCGGGATATAGCAGCAGGGTAGCCAGTGCGGCCCGCAGGGGCGTTTTTTCAACCAACTGGCGCTGGGCCGGGCGCAATACCGGGCCCGGGTCTGGCTGCGAGCGGTCCGCTGCATGGGTTGCTGGCGGGGTAGGTTCAACGGCGGTAACGGGAGCCGGGGATTCTGTGGCCATGGGCTCTTTGCGGCTGGCGATGCCCGCCATGGTCTGCCTGTCGAGACCGGTCAGGCGTGCCAGTTCCTGCATCAGCAGTTCCTTGAACACACCGTCCGGGGCCTGCCTGATCAATGGCAGGCAAAGATTACTGAATCTGCTACGACCATCGGTCCTGCCCAGATCGATACCTGCGGACAGGCTTTCGAACAGGAAGTCGGCGATGGGCTGGCTGGCGTCGAGTTGATGCTCGAAAGCCTCGCGACCAATTTTTCTGACCAGGCTGTCAGGATCTTCGCCCTCGTCGAGGAATAGAAAACTGGCCTGCCGGCCGTCGTTCATCAGCGCCATGGTGGTCTCGAGGGCGCGCCTCGCCGCACTGCGTCCCGCCTTGTCGCCGTCGAAACAAAAAACCACCCAGGCGGTGTGGCGAAACACGCGCTCAAGATGCGCTTTGCCAATGGCGGTGCCAAGGGTTGCGGCGGCGTAATTGATACCGTGCTGTGCCAGTGCCACGACATCCATGTAGCCCTCTACGATAACCAGCCGGGCCAGATGGCGGTTGGCCTGGCGGGCTTCATACAGACCATATAACTCGCGGCCCTTGCTGAACACCGGGGTTTCCGGCGAGTTGAGATATTTGGGGGTATCCTCCCCGAGCACCCGTCCGCCAAAGGCAATAAAGCGGCCACGAATGTCGCGTATGGGAAACATGATACGGTCGCGAAATCGATCGTAAAAGCCTTTGTCATCCCGCTCTACCAGCATGCCGGCGTCGTAGAGCAACTTTTTCTGCGCTTCGGTTTGGGCCTGGGCCTTGAGCAGCTTGTCCCAGCCCGGTGGCGCGTAGCCGATGCCGAATTGCTTGGCGATCTGCCCGGTTAGCCCCCGGCCTTTGAGGTAGCGAACCGCACGCTGGGCCTGGCTGTGGCTGCGGAGTTGTTGCTGGTACCATTGGCTGCACTGCTGCAAAACAGTATAGATGGGCTCGCTGCGCTCGCGCCGCTGTTGATCGCGCCCGGCGTCTTCCCGCGGCACCTCGAGTCCGGCGCTGCGAGCGAGTTGCTCAACGGCCGCGGGAAAGTCGAGCCTGTCGTGTTCCATCAAGAAGCCGATCGCATTCCCCCCGGCGCCGCAACCAAAGCAGTAGTAGAATTGTTTATCCGCGTTGACCGAGAAAGAGGGCGTTTTTTCCTTGTGAAAGGGGCACAGGCCCTTGTGATTGCGACCGGCTCGCTTCAACTCGACCCGAGCGTCCACGACTTCGACAATATCGACCCGGTTGAGAAGTTCATCGATGAAAGACTGTGGGATTTTGCCGCTCATGGGCCTAATACTATCAGGGGCCAAAGGCTCAGCCCAAACCTGGCAGCAAGGGGGAGTAGCGCCGCCGCAGGCGTCGTTGATGCGCTGAATGTCGAGTTGTGTTGGGGCCTATTGCAGCAGGCTTTTGACCATTTTACTGACTTCGCCCATGTCGGCGCGGCCCTGGGTCTGGGGCTTGACCAATGCCATCACCTTGCCCATGTGCTGCATCGAGTCGGCGCCGCTATCGGCGATTGCAGCGCGCACGATGGCGTCGAGCTCGGAAGCCGCCAGTTTGGCCGGCATAAATTCCTCGATAACGCCAATCTCAAAGGCTTCCTGGTTGGCGAGGTCGTCCCGTCCGGCGGCCCGGTACTGGTTGAGCGAGTCCCGCCGTTGCTTGAGCATTTTGTCGAGTATGGCAAGTACGCGCTGGTCGTCGAGTTCGATGCGCTCGTCAACTTCCACGCGCTTCATTTCTGCCATCATCAGGCGAACAGCGCCCAGGCGGGGCTTGTCCCCCGCTTTGAGTGCGGTCTTCATGGCGCTGTTGATGGTTGCTTTCAGGTTTTCCTGGGTCATAGTCGGGCCTGGCTATAGCGCAAAAAGCCCTGGAGGAATCCGCCAGAGCTGGAATCGGAACTGCTGGTGCCGAGGATTCTAGTAGAGACGCTGCATCCTGCGGTTTTCGCGCTGCAGTTTCTTCAGGTGGCGCTTCACCGCCGCGGCCTTGTTGCGCTTGCGGACGGTGGTGGGTTTTTCGTAAAACTCACGCCGCCGTACTTCAGCCATGATACCGGCTTTTTCGCAGGAGCGTTTGAAGCGGCGCAGGGCAATATCGAAGGGCTCGTTTTCTCTCACTCTAACTTCTGGCATCTAGTTCTCTATCCGCTTTTGCTGACTCAATAATACCAGCAGACTGTGCGCTGGTTTAAGGGGGCGGAATGATATACCCCCCAATCACAAATTGCAAAGCGCTCTTTTCGCTGCTGACACCATGCTTTAGAATGCGCCTTCGGCAGGGTAGACAGTGCAAACACATGCGAATATTGGGTATTGAAACATCCTGCGACGAGACGGGTGTGGCTATTTACGACAGCGAGCGCGGTTTGCTCGCAGACCGTTTATACAGCCAGGTGGCGCTGCACGCTGCATACGGCGGGGTGGTGCCCGAGCTGGCGTCGCGGGATCATATTCGCAAAACCCTGCCAATGATCGATCAGACCCTTGCGATGGCGAAACTCGAAGGCTCCGACATCGATGGTGTGGCCTACACCGCCGGGCCGGGCCTGGTGGGTGCTCTTATGGTAGGTGCGGCGATTGCACGCTCGCTTGCGTACGCCTGGTCGGTACCAGCGGTGGCGGTGCACCATATGGAGGGCCATCTGCTGGCCCCCATGCTGGAACCGGATCCGCCGCAGTTTCCCCTGGTAGCGCTGCTGGTTTCGGGTGGACATACCCAACTGGTGAGGGTCGAGGGTATCGGCCGCTACCAGTTACTCGGCGAATCCCTCGACGATGCTGCCGGAGAGGCATTCGATAAAACCGCGAAAATGCTGGGTCTACCCTACCCGGGTGGGCCCCACGTCGCTCGCCTGGCGATCCGGGGCAATCCGGGCCGCTACCAGTTTCCCCGCCCCATGACCAAGCGGCCGGGGCTCGACTTCAGCTTCAGCGGACTGAAAACCTTTACCCTGAATACGATCGCCAGTGAGACCCGGCAGGGCGCTCCCCTGGATGATCAGACCCGCGCCGACATCGCTGCGGCTTTCGAGGAGGCGGTGGTCGATACCCTGGCCCTGAAATGCCGCCGCGCCCTGCGGCAAACCGGCTTGACCCAACTGGTGATTGCCGGGGGCGTGAGCGCGAACGTTCAGCTGCGCCAAAAACTGGAAGCGATGTGTGCGCAACTGGATTGCCGGGTGTATTACGCCCGACCGCAATTCTGCACTGACAATGGCGCGATGATTGCCTATGCGGGCTGCCAGCGACTGCTGGCGGGTGAATGCCAGGATCTGGGGATCGAGGTCAGGGGGCGGTGGCCGCTGGAAGAGCTGGGCGCTCTGGATCGTGGCAACGGCTAGGGCGAAGGTGTCGGAACGGACGAGATTTGGAGCACACATGGATAAGGTTTACATTCGGGATTTGCGCGTCGATACGGTGATCGGTATCTACGACTGGGAACGAGAGGTTCGCCAGACCGTGAGTATCGACCTGGAAATGGCGACCGATATTAGGCGCGCGGCGCGTTCTGACAGTATTGAGGACACTCTCAATTACAAGGCTGTCGCCAAGCGCCTGATCCATTTTATTGGCACCAGTGATTTCCAGTTGGTGGAAACCCTGGCCGAGCGCTGTGCCGCGCTGGTGCTGGAAGAGTTCGATGTCCCCTGGCTGCGACTGCGCCTCAGCAAACCGGGAGCGGTGCGGGGCTCGCGGGACGTTGGCATTATCATCGAACGCTCCGAGCAGTCGTGATATGACCCAGGTATTCCTGTCGCTGGGCAGCAATATCGAGCCCCTGGACCATCTTCGGCGGGCGATAGCGGCATTGCGCGCCAATTTTGGTGAGTTGGTGGTGTCGCCGGTCTATGAAAGTGTGGCTGTGGGCTTCAAGGGCGACAACTTTCTCAATCTGGTGGTTGCTGTGGACACCAGGCTGCCGGTGGGGGCTCTCAGCAGCCTGATGCGTGAGATAGAGGCGAGTAACGGGCGCAGCCGCGACACCGAAAAATTTTCGTCGCGTACCCTCGATATCGATATCCTGACCTACGGCGATATCGTGGGTGTGGTAGATGGGGTGGTGCTGCCCCGGGAGGAAATTGAGCGCTACGGTTT
>JAHEGP010000287.1 GCA_024645065.1 Cellvibrionales bacterium
TAGCGAGGCAGGTGCGTTGAAGAGCAGGTAGGGGTGAACGCCCCGGGAAGGGCAAACACAATGACGCGCTTGCCCTTGAAGAGATCTGCGCTACTCACATCGACCCAGCTGTCATTCTGGCGGGTGTGAAACACCACTTCGGGTACTGCCTTGCCTTCATGGTTGTCTAACATGGTTAATCTCCTGGTACATGGGTGATTCGATTGCTTGCAGGATAAACGCGGTTTTACATTTAATAAAATGAATTAAACCAATCATATTGATAAGTTAAAGCTATCATTGGTGAAGCGATCAATGCGCTTGGGGGGTGCGACCTGGAGAGTTTGCTGGCTCGTTCGAGTGAGCAGCCCGCAGTGCAGGACAGCCCCCCATAGCCCCCTACGGTGAATTTACTGCTGCTCGATCGGGTGCTGGCTGAATAGCGAGGAATGGAAGAATCAAAGGCCAGGGTCAGTTGCCGCCAGTGCAGGGTGGCCGCTCAGCAACAGCGCCAGCTCTGTCAGCCCATTCCAGGGGTTGGTTTTTGCCAGCCCCTTGATGGCGAAGTCTATGTCACCAGCCAACTGCAGCGATCGCTGCAGTTGCGGGATATCAAGGCGCGTGCCGGCTTGCCGGAACAGTGCCTGCCGCTTTTTATAAATACGCAACCGCTCCATCGCGGCCTCGATTCGCTGGCCGTCGTCGATAGCTCTGCGCAAGCTCAATAGCAGGCGAATCTCCCTGGCTAGCGCCCAGAGTACCACGGTGGCATCGGTGCCCTCGGCTCGCAACCCCAGCAACATGCGATGTGCAGTGTGAGCATCCCCTTTGAGGACCTGGTCGGCCAGTCCAAACACGTCGTATCGAGCGCTGTCTGCCACGACCCGCATCACGCTGTTGCTATCGACAAGGTCGCCATCAGTCAGCAATGCCAGTTTGTCGATTTCCTGTTGTGCCGCCAGCAGGTTGCCCTGGACCCGCTCCGCGAGCATTTCCAGAGCCAGAGGTTCGGCGCCCAATCCCTTGTTGCGCAAGCGAGAGGCGATCCAGGCCGGAAGACTGGCCGTTTCGACGGGCCAGATCTGGACCAACAGTGATTTGCTTTCCAGCAGCTTGAAGCCCTTGCTGCGCATCGCAGCACTGTCCAGCTTCGGGCTTATAAGCAGCAACTGACTGTCGGGGTTGGGGTTTGCCAGGTACTGTCCGAGCGCCTTGATGGCCCTGTCCCCGGGCTTGGCCGAAGCGAACCGGATTTCAATAAGCTTGCGCTCTGCAAACAGTGACAGGTTGTTGGCCGACAACAGCAGGTCGTCCCAGCTTATCGAAGCATCGGCATGCCAGATCTCTCTTTCGCTGAAGCCCAGTTGCCTGCAGCTGGCACGAACGGCGTCTGCGGCCTCCTGGGTGAGCAAGGTTTCATCTCCACTTATCCACAATAATGCGGGTAGTGGTTTCTTCAGCTGTTGCTGTAACTGGTTGCCGTGGATTTTCATCGGGCTGCAGCAGAGGGCTTGTTGTCCCTGGCATCGGCCGCTGCGGTCGGGTTGTTTACTGCCGCCATGATCTGGCGGACAATTTGTTGTGCCAGTCGATCCTGCAGTTCCTGGGTAATGATACTGAGCTGGGCCGCGGAAGAGGTCACTCCCTGGACGTCATATTCATAGACGCGCTCGGCATAAACGGTTGTCGGGCCGGCAATCAGCTGGCCGCTGGCGTCAAGCAGTTCGTAAACTGCTTGCAGTAGCAGGGTATTTTCGGCGGCGCGAACCAGGGCATCATAGCTTGCGGTTCGCAACCTGGACTCTTCTGCGCCAATCCAGAGTCTGTGCTGTGCAGCCAGGGGTGTAGCCACCATTTCAACGCCTCTGGTCCGCAGTTCATTGCGCACCGCGCGGTTGACGGCTCCATTGGGCTGATCGCCGCCGAGGTGTACCGCTCCGAGTTGGGCAATGCCCGGATTGGTGCCTTTCAGCTGCCAGCCGCAGGCGACAAGCAAGCTCAGGATGAGAACTGGTAGTAGCCTGATCATTGTGCTTCGACCCCGATTGCCTGTTCGCTGCGTTCAGCTAGCGACTATGTTGACCAGTTTCTGCGGTACCACAATGATTTTGCGGATTGTTTTGCCGTCGGTAAACCGGTGCACATTGGGCTCGGCGAGCGCCTGCTGTTCAAGCTCTTGTCGCTCAATGCCAACGGCCACCTGCAGTTTTGCACGTACCTTGCCGTTCACCTGAACGACCATATCTATCGCGCTTTGTTCAAGTGCCTGCTCATCGAAGTCTGGCCACGGTGCATCGATGATGGGCTGCTGGTTGCCCAGGGCGTGCCACATTTCATGACAGATATGCGGAGTGATAGGGGCCAGTAACTGCACTGCGGCGCTGAGACCCTCTCTACACACGGCTCGGTCCTGTGGCTCGTCGCCGGGCAGTCTGGCGATATCATTGCACAGCTCCATAACCGCGGCGATGGCGGTATTGAAAGTCTGGCGACGCCCGAAATCATCACTGACCTTGGCAATAGTCTGGTGAGTTTTACGGTGCAGGTCGCGCTGGGCTTGGTTCATCGAGGCGCGATCCACAGCCACCGATGGGCCGCTGCTGACCTGTTTATGCACCAGCTTCCATAGCCGCCGCAAAAACCGGTTGGCGCCCTCAACGCCCGACTCGGACCATTCCAGCGATTGCTCGGGCGGTGCGGCGAACATGGTGAAGAGGCGAACCGTATCAGCGCCGAAGCTATCGATCAGCGACTGGGGGTCCACCGTATTGCCTTTCGACTTGGACATCTTGGCGCCATCCTTAAGCACCATTCCCTGGCATAGCAGGCGCGTGAAGGGTTCATCACTATCGACCAGGCCCTCATCCCGCATGAGCTTGTGGAAGAATCGGGCGTATAACAGGTGCAATATCGCGTGTTCTATGCCGCCAACATACTGATCCACAGGCAACCAGTAATTGGCTTGCCGGGGGTCAAGCATGCCTTTGTCAAAGTCAGGGCAGGTGAAGCGCGCATAGTACCAGGACGACTCCATGAAGGTATCGAAAGTGTCTGTTTCCCGCTCCAGTTGCATGCCGTCGAGTTCGGCTACCCGCCATTGCGGGTCGCGCTTGATTGGAGACACCACGCCGTCCATCTCAACGTCTTCCGGCAGCAGCACGGGCAGCTTGTCCGCCGGCACCGCAATCTCGCCACCAGTGGGCAAGTTGAACATGGGGATAGGCGCTCCCCAATAACGTTGTCGGCTGACGCCCCAGTCGCGCAAGCGATAGTTAATGGTCTTGTAGCCCTTTGCAAGGCTTTCCAGGCGAGCGGCAATCGCATCAAAAGCCTGCTCGGAGCTGAGACCATCGAATTCACCGGAGTTCACCAGTATGCCCTTATCGACGAATGCGGCAGTTGCTATATCACATACCTGCTGGGGACTGGAGGGCGCAATCACCTGGCGGATCGGCAGGTGATATTTGCTGGCGAACTCCCAGTCGCGTTGGTCATGGGCGGGCACGGCCATTACCGCGCCGGAGCCGTAATCCATGAGCACGTAGTTGGCTATCCACAGTGGCACCTGCTCGCCGGTCAGCGGGTTCCTGACGCTGAGCCCGGTGTCGATACCCGTTTTCTCCAGCGTTGCCATATCGGCTTCTGCGGTGGCATGGGTCTTGCACCGGGCGATATATTCCGCGATTTCAGCGTTTTCCTCGGCCAGCGCAGTGCTCAACGAGTGTTCCGCCGCAAGGCAGACATAGGTAACGCCCATCAGGGTGTCCGGGCGGGTGGTGTAGACG
>JAHEGP010000288.1 GCA_024645065.1 Cellvibrionales bacterium
GTCCTTCCAGGAGACAACGCGCGTATTGACGGAAGCTGCGGTCACCGGTAAGCGGGATGAGCTGCGCGGCCTTAAGGAGAACGTTGTCGTTGGGCGACTGATTCCGGCTGGCACCGGCCTGACTTATCACAACGAGCGTCGCCGTCGCCGCAGTGAGGATACCGTCCGCAGGGAGGGTGCGTCGGCCAGTGAGGTCGAGGCCGCATTGACCGAGGCATTGCGCCAGGACTGACCGGGACTTGTGAGGGCAGTCGATCGGGGTAAAACGCCGGTCGATTGCTTGACGAGTGCAAGAGCGGTCTATAAAATGCGCCATCCTTTTTTAGGGCAATATTGGTTGCGTGTTGCTGTTCGCAGTAGCTGTGACCCGATCTGATTTATCTGGAGTTATTACATGGCAACGATCAACCAATTGGTTCGTAAGCCGAGAAAACGCAAACTGGCGAAAAGTACGGTGCCGGCATTGCAGGCCTGCCCCCAGCGGCGTGGTGTCTGCACCCGGGTGTATACAACAACCCCGAAAAAGCCGAACTCGGCGTTGCGCAAAGTATGCCGTGTGCGTTTGACCAATGGCTTTGAGGTCTCTTCCTACATCGGTGGTGAAGGACATAACCTGCAAGAGCACAGTGTCGTGTTGATACGCGGTGGCAGGGTCAAGGATCTACCCGGTGTGCGCTACCACACGGTGCGCGGTACCCTCGATACCAGTGGAGTCAACGATCGCAAACAGGGTCGTTCCAAGTACGGTACCAAGCGACCGAAAACCTAGGTCTGGTTTTGTTAACCCCAAGTCCGGGAACGTTCCAAATATCCCATCAACCTTGAGTAAGGCCGGGCCACCGCCAGACAAACTGCGCGGGAAGGTGCCCGGGTTACCTGAATAGAAGGAAGCTAGTCATGCCAAGAAGACGCGTAGTCGCCAAACGAGAAGTGTTGCCCGATCCCAAATTCGGCAGCGTTACGCTGGCGAAGTTTGTCAATCACGTGATGGTCAGTGGCAAGAAATCGCTGTCCGAGCGAATCGTTTACGGTGCCCTCGAGATTGTCGCGGAGCGCAGCAAAAAGGACCCGGTCGAAGTATTTAACGAGGCGCTGGAAAATATCGCGCCTATGGTTGAGGTAAAATCACGTCGGGTCGGCGGCGCCACCTACCAGGTACCGGTTGAAGTCCGGCCGTCCCGCCGCCAGGCGCTGGCTATGCGATGGTTGGTTGAGTACTCCCGGGGGCGTGGCGAAAAAAGCATGCCGATGCGACTGGCGGGTGAAATACTCGATGCATCCCAGGGTAAGGGCGCTGGTGTTAAAAAACGTGAAGACGTGCATCGCATGGCTGAGGCCAACAAAGCCTTCTCGCACTACCGTTTCTAGTCGTATTGACGCAGTCTATCCGGAGATTACACCGTGGCACGTAAAACCCCTATTACCCGCTATCGCAACATCGGAATTGTCGCGCACGTCGATGCTGGCAAGACCACTACGACTGAGCGAGTGTTGTTCTACACCGGCTTGTCTCACAAGATTGGTGAGGTGCATGACGGTGCCGCCACCATGGATTGGATGGCGCAGGAGCAGGAGCGTGGTATTACCATTACTTCGGCCGCGACCACTTGTTTTTGGGCGGGTATGAATCAGCAGTTCGACCAGCACCGCGTAAATATAATCGACACTCCCGGGCACGTGGATTTTACCATCGAGGTGGAGCGATCCCTGCGAGTACTCGATGGTGCGGTGGTTGTGCTGTGTGGTTCCTCCGGCGTCCAGCCGCAGACCGAGACGGTGTGGCGTCAGGCCAATAAATACGAAGTGCCCCGCCTGGTTTTTGTCAACAAGATGGATCGCGCTGGGGCCGACTTCGAAAAGGTCGTCAGGCAGCTCAAGGAGCGCCTGGGCGCCAATGCAGTGCCTATCCAGATGACGATCGGTTCCGAGGAGAATTTCAAGGGCGTCGTCGACCTGATCAAGGGCAAGGCCATTCTCTGGAATGAGGCCGACCAGGGTATGTCCTTCGAATATGCTGATATTCCCGCCGACATGGCTGATCTCTGTGCGCGGATGCGCGAATACGTGGTCGAGGCCGCAGCCGAGTCCAGCGATGAGTTGATGGAAAAATACCTGGAAGGCAACGAGCTGACCGAAGACGAGATCAAGAAGGGCTTGCGCAAGCGTACCCTGGCTAACGAGATTATCCCGATTCTCGGCGGTTCGGCCTTCAAGAACAAGGGTGTGCAGGCGGTGCTCGATGCGGTCATTGAATACTTGCCGGCTCCGACTGAAGTCAAGGCCATCGAAGGTACACTGGAAGATGGTGAAACGGTTGAGTGCCGTGAGGCAGATGACAGCGCTCCGTTTGCGGCACTGGCGTTCAAGATTGCCACCGATCCGTTCGTTGGTACTCTGACCTTTTTCCGGGTCTACTCGGGTTTCCTGGAGAGTGGTACGGCGGTCTACAACTCCGTCAAGCATAAGAAAGAGCGGGTCGGGCGGATGGTGCAGATGCATGCCAACGATCGCCAGGAAATCAAGGAAGTGCTTGCCGGCGATATCGCGGCTGCGATCGGGCTCAAGGATGTAACCACTGGTGATACGCTGTGTGCGGCAGACGATATCATCGTTCTTGAGCGTATGGAGTTTCCCGAGCCGGTTATTTCCGTTGCGGTTGAGCCCAAATCGAAACCGGATCAGGAGAAGATGGGTATCGCGTTGGGCAAGCTGGCCCAGGAAGATCCATCTTTCAGGGTCAAGACCGACGAGGAGACCGGCCAGACCATTATTTCCGGTATGGGCGAGCTTCACCTGGATATCATTGTGGATCGTATGCGCCGGGAATTCAGCGTCGAAGCCAATATCGGCAAACCGCAGGTTGCCTACCGCGAGGCCATCCGCAACACCAGCGAGATTGAAGGCAAATTCGTTCGCCAGTCGGGTGGGCGCGGCCAGTACGGCCATGTCTGGATCAAGTTCGAGCCGGCCGAAGAGGCAGGGGCCGAAGGGCTGGAGTTCGTCAACGAGATTGTTGGTGGAGCAGTACCAAAGGAATACATCCCGGCCGTGCAGAAAGGTATAGAGGAGCAGATGCGTAATGGTGTGCTCGCCGGATACCCATTGCTGGGTTTGAAAGCGACCCTGTACGATGGCACCTTCCACGATGTGGACTCCAACGAAATGGCCTTTAAAATTGCTGCCAGTATGGCCACCAAAAAGCTGTCTTCCCAGGGTGGTGCAGTGCTGCTGGAGCCGATTATGAAGGTAGAGGTGGTAACCCCCGAGGAAAACATGGGGGATGTCGTGGGGGATCTCAACCGGCGCCGTGGTTTGATTCTTGGAATGGATGAAAACGCAGCCGGAAAGGTCATCGAAGCTGAGGTCCCATTGGCGGAAATGTTTGGTTACGCCACCGACTTGCGCTCTGCAACCCAGGGCCGGGCGACTTACACGATGGAGTTTGGCAAGTATGCCGAGGCGCCAAGCAACATTGCCGAAGAAATCATTGCCAAGACCAAGGTTAACTAACAATCCTTCGGAGTCAGTGGAGAGGAAATAATGGGTAAAGCAAAGTTTGAACGCACCAAGCCCCACGTGAACGTGGGCACGATTGGTCACGTAGACCATGGTAAGACCACGCTGACGGCGGCCCTGACCCGGGTATGTGCGGAGGTTTGGGGTGGTGAACTGCGTGGTTTTGACCAGATTGACAACGCGCCGGAAGAGCGGGCGCGGGGCATCACGATTGCGACGTCGC
>JAHEGP010000289.1 GCA_024645065.1 Cellvibrionales bacterium
AACCTCTTGACGTCAGGTTTTTCCATCTTCTTTCCCGGGCGATTGCGGTGCGGGTCGGCCTGGCGGTTAAAAACATCGCCCAAGGGGCTGAAACGCTGAAACGCTGAAACGCTGAAACGCTGAAACGCAAGTAAGGTCCTTTGACATTTGCCGTATTACACGAAGGGTGTTTATCAGCTTCTGTCCTTAAAGCTAAGTCGGCGCACGTTGGTTCAGAGGCAAGCATGCTGCAAACCGGGCGTGGTAAAATGCCCCGTCAACTCAGTCACAAAGGCCCCCAAGCCATGTCCAAGCATTTCACTGTTGCGTCCGATTTCGAGCCGGCGGGTGACCAGCCCGCGGCGATCAGCGCGCTGGTAGAGGGGCTGGAAAACGGCCTGGTCTTCCAAACCCTGCTCGGGGTGACTGGCTCGGGCAAGACCTACACCATCGCCAAGGTGGTGGAACAGGTACAGCGCCCGGTGATTGTGCTGGCCCACAACAAGACCCTGGCGGCCCAGCTTTATGGCGAGTTCAAGCAGTTCTTTCCCAACAATTCGGTGGAGTATTTCGTCTCGTATTACGATTACTATCAGCCGGAAGCCTACGTACCATCGTCCGATACCTTTATCGAGAAAGACGCATCGATCAATGAGCACATCGAACAGATGCGCCTGTCTGCCACCAAGGCGCTGATGGAGCGGGACGATGCCCTGGTGGTTGCCACCGTGTCGGCTATATATGGTCTTGGCGACCCCGAATCCTACCTGAAAATGTTGCTGCATGTGGTGCGCGGTGACCCCATCGACCAGCGCGCCATCTTGCGCCGCCTTGCGGAGCTGCAATACACCCGCAACGATATGGATTTTCATCGTGCCACCTATCGGGTGAGGGGCGACATCATCGACATATTCCCGGCGGATTCCGAGAACGAGGCCATTCGCATCGAGTTATTCGATGACGTGGTCGACAGCATCCGGGTGTTCGACCCCTTGACGGGGGAGGTGCTGGGCGGGCTGCCCCGGGTGACCGTGTACCCCAAATCCCACTATGTCACACCGCGGGAGAAACTGCTGGCCGCCTGCGAGCAGATCGAGGAGGAGCTGCGCGAGCGACTGGATTTCCTGCGTGCCGAAGATCGCCTGGTGGAAGCCCAGCGGCTGGAACAACGCACCCGTTACGATCTGGAGATGATCCGGGAGTTGGGTTATTGCTCGGGGATCGAGAACTACTCGCGCTATTTATCGGGGCGTTCTCCAGGCGACCCGCCGCCAACCCTGTTCGACTATCTGCCGCCCAATGCGGTGGTGGTGATCGATGAATCCCATGCGACCATTCCGCAGCTCGGGGCCATGTACAAGGGCGACCGCTCGCGCAAGGAGACACTGGTCAATTACGGCTTTCGGTTACCGTCTGCTCTCGACAACCGGCCATTGCGCTTCGACGAATGGGAGAAGCTGGTAACCCAGGCTGTGTTCGTGTCGGCGACACCGGGTGATTACGAAAAACAACACTCCGACCGGGTGGTGGAGCAGGTGGTTCGGCCCACCGGGCTGGTTGATCCGTCCATCGAAATTCGCCCCGCCAGCACCCAGGTTGATGACCTGTTGACGCAGATCAACAAGCGCACCGATGTCGGGGACCGGGTTCTGGTTACCACGCTGACCAAACGCATGGCGGAAGACCTGTCCGAGTTTCTGGATGAGCACGGGGTGAGTGTGCGTTACATGCACTCCGACATCGACACGGTCGAGCGCATGGAGATCATCCACGACCTGCGCCTGGGCAAGTTTGATGTGCTGGTGGGAATCAACCTGTTGCGCGAGGGGCTGGATATGCCCGAGGTGTCACTGGTGGCAATCCTCGACGCGGATAAGGAAGGGTTCCTGCGCTCCGATCGATCCCTGATCCAGACCATAGGGCGCGCAGCGCGCAACATCAACGGGACCGCCATACTCTATGCCGATCGCGTGACCGGCTCCATGCAGCGCGCTATCGATGAAACCGAGCGACGCCGCCAAAAACAGCTTGCTTTCAACCAGGAGCACGGCATCGAACCCCGCGGAATCACGAAGAAAGTCACTGACATCCTGGAGTCAGGGCCCCTGGGCATGCGCAAGAAGGGGAAGGGCAGGCGGGGCAAGCCAGAGGCGGGGATGGTGGAGCCGGCAGACACCAGTCATATGAGCCCGGCGCAACTGGCGAAACTACTAAAGCAACTCGAAACTGCGATGCAGCAGCATGCGCGGGATCTGGAGTTTGAGCAGGCGGCGGCGGTGCGCGACGAAATCCATCGGGTCCGGGAGCAGGTGTTTTTACAGCAGGCCTAGGAACCTGTCCGAGAACGGAACAAGCCGCATTATATGATAAATAATGCGGCTTGTTCCGTTCTCGGACAGGTTCCTAGTAGTCTTTCAATCTGATGCTGCCTAATGTTAAAGTAGATTCTCATGAATAGTCAATATCTTATTGAGAATGCTTATGAAAAAGAAATACCTTGTGCGGTTGTCAGCAGAAGAGCGGCAAGATTTGACGGACTTGGTTCGCAAAGGAAAAGTGGCAGCCTATAGGCGAGCCCACGCACAAATACTTTTGTTAGCGGATGAAGGCGAAGATGGGCCGGGACACCAGGACAAAGAGGTTGCAGAAAGAGTAGGCGTCAATCATCGAACAGTATCGAGGTTGCGTCAACGCTGTGTAGAAAGGGGACTTGAAGCGGCGTTGGAAAGAGAGCCGCGCAAACGAGAGAGGTCACGGGTACTGGATGGTGACAGTGAAGCCCAGGTGATTGCCCTGATGTGTGGTGATCCACCGGCAGGCCAGTCCCGCTGGACACTCAATCTGTTAAGCAATCGTATGGTTGAACTGGGGGTAGTAGAATCGGTTTCACACGAAACGATCAGACAAGTTTTAAAAAAACACCTTTAAACCCTGGTTGAAAGAAATGTGGTGTATACCACCGAAACAAGATGCGGCGTTTGTCTGTGCTATGGAGAATATATTGGCGGTGTATAAACGGCCAATTGATCCTGATTTTCCAGTGATTTGTATGGATGAGAGTAGTGTGCAGTGCATCAAGGAAGTTCGCGAAGCCTTGCCAGCCAAGGCCGGGAGTCCAGAGCGCTATGATGCTGAATATGAACGTAATGGGGTGGCGCATCTGATACAGTTTTCAGCACCATTTATCGGCTGGAGGCGGATAGAGGTGAAAGATAATCATGCGGCAAAAGAGTGGGCGACGGGTGTGCGCAAATTAGTCGAGGAAGATTTTGCAGATGCCAAACGAATCACCTTAGTGATGGACAATTTGAATACTCATACGGGAGCCTCTTTGTACAAAAATTTTGAGCCCGAGGTTGCGCGCCGTTTATTACAAAAATTGGAATTTGTTTATACGCCGAAGCATGGAAGTTGGCTGAATATGGCGGAGTGTGAATTTAGTGTGCTCTCACGCCAGTGCTTGAATCGACGCCTACCAGATATAGACACTGTTCGGGACGAGGTGGACGCCTGGACGACTTCTCGTAATCAGGCAGGAGGAACCATTAACTGGCGTTTTACAGCAGAAGATGCTCGTATAAAACTAAAGCAGCTTTATCCGATTACCACTGGTGTTAATTGATATGGCAATAGAAACAACATTAGGCATTATGATATTGAAGCACTACTAGCTCGAAAATCCGATCTTTGCTTCCTAAACAAGATTGTAGTGAAGGGTTCGTGAGAATATTTATTTGCGTCGAGTACA
>JAHEGP010000290.1 GCA_024645065.1 Cellvibrionales bacterium
CACCACCGCCTATGAAGCCGCGGTTCGCTCTGGAATCGGCCGCCAGTTCCCCTCACTCGACCTCGAAGCCAGCGATATGGGTGTGTTTGGCAAGGTCATAAAGCCGCGCGAGTATCGCCTGCAGGAAGGCGACCGGGTCGAGATTTATCGACCTTTACTGGCCGATCCCAAAGAAGTCAGGAAAAAACGCGCCGCGGCGGCTAGGGCTGCTGGCAAAGCCTGACGTGTGGTTTGCGTTTTGGCGGTCTTGTCAGCGAGGGGCAATAACGCCGGATTACGGTTGCTGGGGGGTGTTGTTCGCGACAGCGGGGAAGCCCCCCCCAATCGAAACCAGCTTGTCCTGGTCATCAAAAAGCAGCGATAAATGTTCCTGTTCCCTGTCCCCGCCGCCGGGTTGGTGGCTATAGATATAATCCCAGCGCTGCTGGTTGAAGGTGTCGGTAATCAGTGGGGTGCCCATGATAAAACGCACCTGCCGCTTGGTCATGCCTGGACGTAATTGGTCGACCATTTCCCGGGTAATGACATCGCCCTGGTCAATATCGATTTTGTACACGCCGGGGAACTCCGCGCAGCCCGTAATCATGGCGCAAAGGGCGCCCACCAGAATCTTTTGCATCTCGCTACCACATAACGTATCGTGCTTTTGCGCTGTATGATAACCCAGTTCATTCGTAACTGCGAAGGCTGTAAACCGAATATGTCGAGCGAAAATCAAGAGCTGCGCAATGCCGGTCTCAAGGTAACACTACCGCGTGTCAAGATACTCCAGATAATGGAGGCGATCGATGGGGAGCAACACCACATGAGTGCTGAGGATGTCTACCGCACCTTGTTGGATCAGGGAGAGGATGTAGGCCTGGCGACGGTATACCGGGTGCTAACCCAGTTTGAAAATGCGGGCCTGGTGGTGCGTCATAATTTTGAAGGCGGCCATTCGGTGTTTGAGCTGGCTTCCGACGAACACCACGACCATATGGTGTGCACCGACACCGGTGAAGTCATCGAATTCTACGACGAGCTCATCGAAAAGCGTCAGCGTGATATCGCTCGAAGCCATGGCTTCGAGCTGGTCGACCACAGCCTGATCCTCTATGTTCGCAATAAAAAATAAGGTTTAGTGTCGCGTTTCAAGCATTTCCCTTGCATGGGCGCGTGTTTGGTCGGTAATCGCTATGCCGCCCAGCATGCGGGCAATTTCAGCCACCTTGTCGTCCGGCTGCAGTCGCAGTACCGCGGTAGAGACAGATTTGCGTCGCGCCTCCTTGGCAACGACAAAGTGGTGGTGCCCCTGGCAGGCGACTTGTGCCAGGTGAGTGACGCACAGCACCTGGCATTTCTCCCCCAACTGACGCAACAGCGTGCCGACAACCTCGGCAACGCCTCCTCCAATACCCGCATCGACTTCGTCAAATACCAGGGTTGGGCGGTCGTTGGTGTCGCTAGTGGCAACCTGGATTGCCAGGCCAATACGCGACAGCTCACCCCCTGAGGCCACCTTTGCCAGTGGCTGAGGATCCTGATCGGGGTTGGTACTGACCCGCAGTTCAGGCGATTCCAGGCCGCAACTCGCTATTTCGCCCAGTGGTGTCAACAGCAATTCAAAACGGCAGTGCTGCATACAGAGGTCTTTCAGCAATTTGTTCACGGCCTTGGCCAGGCGCGTCGCAGCGCCACTGCGCTTGCGACGCAACAGCGCCGCGTGCTGCTGCAGCTCCCCGTCCAGTTTTGCCAGCCGCTGATCCAGTAGCTCCAGCTTCTCATCGCCACCGTCCAGGGAGTCGAGCTCCCGTTGCAGCGCCTCGGTCAACTGCGGCAGTTCGCAAGGCTGGATGCGGTGTTTTCTTGCAATCTGGTAAATCTGCGAAAGACTCTGCTCAACTTCCTGCAGGCGCAGCGGGTCGACCTCGAAACTGGAGACATGGCGCTGCAGCAACTGCTCGGCTTCCTCGAGCTGAATGTGCGCGCTCTGCAATAGTTGCAGCGCTTCTTGCAAGGCTTCGTTGCGCTCGGGTAGCTGCTGTAACAGGCGGCAGGCGCGGCTGACGCTGTGGCTTGCGCCAGCGTCCTCAGCGTTGCAAAGCTGCAGCGCCTGGTGGCTGGATGCCAGAATACTCTCGGCATTGGCGAGGGTTTTCTGCTCGGCTTCCAGCTGCCTGACATCACCCTGGCCGGGGCCGAGTTTTTCCAGTTCTTCAATCTGGTAGCGCAGCAGCTGAATGCGTGCGGTGTGCTCCTGGTCCTGGTTCCTTAACTCCTCTATTTGCTGCTGCAGCTGACGCCTGTCGCGCACCGCGGCCGCCACTTTTTCGCACAGTTCACCAGTGCCTGCATACTGATCCAGCAATTTGCGCTGGGTGTCGCGTTTGAGCAGGGATTGATGATCATGCTGGCCATGAATATCGATCAAGGAGCCGCCCAGGGTTTTTAAATCCTGCAGGGTTGCGGGCTTGCCGTTGATGTAGGCGCGGGACTTCCCATCGGCATGGATTACCCGGCGCAGCAACAGCTCGTTGCCCTGCAGTGCATCCTGTTGTTCCAGCCAGGAGCGGGCAACCGGGTTATTGGTGATATCGAAGCCGGCGTAAATTTCGGCCTTATCGGCGCCTTTTTTAACCGCCTTACTGTCGGCGCGATCCCCCAGTGCCAGGCCGAGGGCGTCGAGGGTAATCGATTTTCCGGCACCGGTTTCGCCCGTAATCACCGACATGCCAGGGTCAAAATCGAGATCTATCTGGTCGGCTATGGCGTAGTTGGCGATACTCAGGTGGGTTAACATAGATGCGCACTCCAGTACTGTTGATATATACAGTATAATGGTCTGGCGGAAAAAATCGAGCGCTAATTCGCTGTGACATTGGGTCGATGTTCGGCTAACCTTTAGCCGGTTTCGCCGGCCTGGACCGGCGTTGGAGATAGCTTCGAATGAGCGGGATGAGCAAGAGCGGCGATGGCAGGCAGTGACTTGGCGCGACGGAGCCAGCAAGTATTAAAGACACTGATTGAGCACTATATCAGTGACGGCCAGCCGGTGGGCTCCAAGGTGTTGAGTGAGTCGGGGGCGCTTTCACTGAGCTCCGCCAGTATCCGTAATGTGATGGCTGACCTCGAGGCACTGGGCTATGTCCGTTCGCCCCACACATCGGCTGGCCGGATACCGACGGTGCGGGGGTATCGCTTTTTTGTCGACAGCCTTATCACCATCCAGCCGATCGATGGCCAGGCCCTGCAACAGCTGCAATACTCGCTCAGTGCCAACCTCAGCAGGGCACAGCTGATTGAGGTGGCCAGTCGGATGCTGTCTGATGTGTCCCATCAGGCTGGCCTGGTAACACTCCCCCGAAGCGACGAAGAAACCCTGCGCCAGGTGGAATTCCTTCCCCTGTCCGAGGGGCGGGTGCTGGTTGTGCTGGTGGTCAGTAAGCAGGAAGTCCAGAACCGTATCATTCAGCCCCGGCGCGAGCTCAGCGAAACCGAGTTGAAGCAGGCCGCCAACTTTATCAATTCCCACTGCGCCGGTCGTCCCCTGTCGCAGGTGCGCAGTGCGTTGCTGCAGGAAATGCAGCGTGACAAGGACAAATTGTCGCTTTTGATGCAGTCGGCCATCGACCTGGCGGCGCAGGCGTTTGGCAAGACTTCCGAGAAAGGCTACCGGTTGGCCGGCGAGAGCCATTTGCTGGAGCCTGGTGGCAGCACCGATATGG
>JAHEGP010000073.1 GCA_024645065.1 Cellvibrionales bacterium
GTCTACCCGGCGCAAGACCGGGGGGAAAACATTGCCCCTGAGTCCAAATGCTGCCGCGCCCACTCTCACCCCCGCTGCGTGCGCTCCGCACCCCTGCTTCTGTTTACACCAGGGCCAGCTCAGCCAGCCCACAGCGTTTGATGACTCGCGGCAAGCCCGCCGCAATTAGTTGCTACTCGTGGCGATGGGGGTAAAGGTAATGCGCTGTCCACCAAGCGCAGCCTCAGCGATCAACCCTCCCTTGGACTGCACGAACACCGCCAGCCCCTTGACATAGCGGGCGCCACCTTGACGCGCCTGGTTGGGCCCGGAACTCAAGGATGTGGAAACCCCGGTTGAGCCGCCCTGGGCAGTTGCACCCGCCGTTACCGCAACCGCCGCTGCCTTGGCATCAAACTCGAATGTGCCACGGGTAAATTCTTCGTAGGCACGCTGGTCCTGAAAGAAAATGATTTCACTGAAAACCTGGCCACCGATCTGGAAGCCCACAGAAAGATGGTACAACTTGGAGGTGCCGGTAACATAGCCGCGGCGATAAACCTGTCCGTGACCGTAGGCAAAGCCAAGCAGCCACGCTCCCTTGCCAACGTTCGGGTACACGGCATAGCCATAGGATTTTTCGAAATACTCTTGCACCAGAGGTGAGAACTTAAAAACGTCAATAGTATTCGAGTAGTCCTCAATAACCCTCGCGGTGCTGAAAGAGGACAGCCCCAGCATCCAGGCCGTGACCATATATAGCGCTATTTTTTTCATGAGGTGCTCCCGCTGTGTTTTTTACCGGACTATTGTACAGCTTGTTCAGGCCATTGCTAAAGGGATTGCCGCCGTCAGGCAGAATTTATAGCCGCCGACACTCATGCAGCGGGAATCCAGTACGACGACAGTCTTTTTTCCGGCGATCAATCTAAATCCCTGCCACTGGGGTAATATACGGGTTACCTGTCCTTCACCCTGGCCTTGATTCGCGACCATCCATGCGCTCCCATTTGTCCATTACACTATTCGCACTATTGCCCGCATACGCCATCGCAGAATCGGGGCTGCTGGAGGAAGTCGTGGTCAGCGCCCAGCGCCGCTCCCAGTCGGTGATGGATATCCCGATGAGTGTCAGCGTTGTCGACCAGCAATTGCTCAGCGATTCGGTGATCAGCAACATTGACACCCTGGTGGCCTATACACCCGGGCTGAGCGGCATTGAGCAGGGGATCAGCACCCCCATCTTTGCCATTCGCGGCATAAGTTCCAACAGCTTTGGCATTGGCGGCGAAGCCAGTGTCGGGGTCTTTGTCGACGAAGCCTATATCGGTCGCATCAATTCCACCGGCGCGGCTTTCATGGATGTCGCCAGGGTCGAAGTACTGCGCGGACCCCAGAGCACTCTTTTTGGCCGCAATTCGTCGGCCGGCACCATCAGCATTGTCACCAACCAGCCCCAGGATCAGGCCAGCCTCGATTATCGCCTGGCCTATGGCAGTTTCGACTCTGTGGATGCGGCTTTCACAGCCAACACCCCGCTGATCCCGGATACCTTGCTGTTGCGCGCCAACCTGCTGCACCACACCGATAACGGTTACAACCGTAACGTGTTGCTCGATCGTCCGGTTGGCGACCGTGACACCTGGGCAGGCCGCGCAGCGCTGCTATGGCGGGCCAGTGATCATCTGGACGCGACTCTTACCCTGGCGGCTGAAAATACCGACAGCGGCGGCCTCGGCTATGGCAGCACCGATCCGTTGCTGGCCGCGGCAGGAGGGGTCAGTCCAGACCCATTCTCCGGCGAGATGGCTTCGGACCAGGAAATTTTTGACGATAACCGCAGCCGCGACGTGCGGCTCCATGTCGACTGGCAAATCGACCCGCAATTACAACTCAAATCGATCTCGGCCTGGCATTACAATCGCAGTCCCAACCTGTTCGATGTCGACGGCAGCGCGCTGTTCATCCTCAATGCTGGATTCAGCGACCGCAATTCGACAACGTTCAGCCAGGAGCTGCGCCTGCTCGGAAGTAACGAACGGTTCGATTGGATCATAGGTGCCAGCTATTTCGCCGAGGATGTCGATGCCGATATCCTGCTCAATTACAACGAATTCAACACCATCGGCGGTACCCCCGTACCTCCACCACCGGTACCGCCCGTGTTCAAGGTGTGCGACCCGGTTTCCGATAGCGTGCTGGGGCCTTGCGACGACGATGTCAGCGAGCGCTCGGCTACCCGCGGCGACTACCGCAGCTATGCGGTCTATGCCGACGTCAACATGCCGCTGGGGGACAAGTTTTCCGCCAGCGGTGGCCTGCGCTACACCTTCGATCGCAAGGACTACAGCTATGATGCACCGCTGGTGGACAATGTCACTACTCGGTTCCTGGGAAACAATGTTCTGGGCTATAGCACCGAGGGCGCGCAACAGCTGTCCTCGGACTGGGATCAGTGGCAGCCCCGGCTGGCGCTGGACTACCGCTGGCATGAGCAACTACTGGCTTACGCCAGCGTCAGCCGGGGCTACAAGGCCGGGGGCTTTGACCCAGCCGCGACTGCGGATTTATCCAGCTTCGACGAGGAGACCTCCTGGTCTTATGAAATTGGCCTGAAAACCAGTTTCTGGCAGCAAAGGGCTCGCTTCAACGCCACCGCCTATCGCTACGATTACGAGAATTACCAGGTGCAATTGATTAGCAACGGCCTGGCGCGCACGGTGAATGCACCCGAGGTGGATGGCAGCGGTGTGGAGCTGGAGCTGCACCTGCAGCCCCACCCCCGCTGGCAGTTGATATCCAGCGCTGCCTTCAGTCGCGCGCGTTTCGGGGATTTCGTGCTGGACGCTATTGACCTCAGCGATAATCGCACCATTCTTTCACCGGAGACCAGCGTGAGCATGATCGGTGAGTATCGTCATCCACTGCCGGCGCTGGGCTACGCCAGCGTGCGATTCGAATGGCTTTACCAGGGAGAGCAATACTTCAGCGTACAAAATCTCGCTAGCGAGAAGCAACCCGCCCATGCGGTGTCAAATCTCTATATCGGCATCGCCAATGACCAGCGCGGCTGGCAGCTGCGAGCGATGGCGAGGAACCTTTTCAACACCGAATACTATGTCATCAATCGCGACCTCGGCGCCGGCCCGGTTGCGCTGCGGGCAGCACCGATCTACTATGGCATTGAGCTGAAGGGCTCATTCTAGCGCCTTATTGCAGCGCCCCTTCGGGTCGCTACAATAGTGGCTCGTGAAAACGCCAACGCTCCGCCCTGGACACCGCTCCAGCATTTTGTCCGGGCCAAGCGCCTGGCCAAAAACCAGCGATTGGAGGTGCAATGGATACCCGGGCGCTCTTGGGTCTGGCAGCGGACGCTATCCTGGTCACCCACGCGGCCATCGTCCTTTTTATTGTCCTGGGGCTGGTGCTGATTCTCATCGGCCGGCTTGCCGGATGGCATTGGGTCAGAAACCCCTGGTTTCGCCTGCTCCATTGCGCCGCTATTCTGGTTGTCGTTTTGCAGTCCTGGTGCGGCATTATCTGCCCGCTCACGGACTGGGAAATGGCGCTGCGGTCAAAAGCAGCAGAGACCGTTTATGAAGGCTCTTTTGTAAGCCACTGGATTCACCAGCTCATGTATTACCAGGCCCCGCCATGGGTTTTCGTCGTTTCCTACACTGCCTTTGGCGGCCTCGTTTTGCTGAGCTGGTACATGGTACGACCCCGTCCGTTTAGGACTTCCTCGAGGGACGAACCCGGCTTACAAAAGATTGAGCACAAGGCCAAGTAGAAACAAGCCGCTGAACTTCCGGGTGTGATCGAACGCATGGGCAGCGTACCACAGGGGCCAAACTTCGGCCGGGAAATCATCGGGACGCTGCTGTGGCGCACGCATTCGATAAGCCCCGATCAAGCGCCACAGGGAGGGGAGATTGAGCAGCACCAGTAACAACCATGGACCACTGTACTGCGCCAGAACCAATCCGATCGTCAGCAGGTACTGCGCCACCATCATCACCACCACACAGTCACGCGCACGATCTTCCCCCAGTATCACCGGCAGCGAACGCACACCCTTGGCACGATCGACCTCGAGTTTATCCGTGTGCTTGCCAAACAGCACCGAGGTGGGCCCCAGGGCGTAGACCAGGCTAACCCACGCCACACCCCAACTCCACTGACCCGCGATGACAAAATAGCTACCGCCGATCATTAGTGGCCCCCACACCAGCAGTACCGCGGGTTCGCCCAGGCCGATGTACTTTAGGGGATAACTGTAAAACAAAACAAAGAATGCGCCCGCAGCCAGCAAGCCCAGCGTGATTCCCCCCCGCTCCCACACCAGGATCGCACCCACCAAAAGCGCCAAACCGCCGGTGCAGGCGATGTAGCGAAGCATCTGGCTGCGACTCATCAGTCCATGTTCCAGCACATGGGTGCCGTAGCGATTGCGATGGTAATCGTCGCTATCGATTCCGCGAGTGGAGTCAGTCAAATCATTGAGCTGGTTATTGGTCGCGTGGGCCAATAGCAAGCCCAGCATTACCAGCCCCATGTAGTAGCCATTAAAAACCCCATCTTGCAGGGCCAGCAGCCCCCCGACCGCGCAGGAAGTGAAGGTCATGAGCAGTACCGATGCGCGGCTGGCGATCAGCCAGCGCGACAGCGGGTCGAGCTCTGCCCACTGGGCCTTGTCAACCTGGGGCATGGTGCGCAGTGCCTGGTACCACATAGCAGTGTTGGGCATTGTCTGTTTTTCCTGAAGTGTGGGCGCCAATGTTAGCCTAGTCCAGCGGGTTGGCTCTACGGCGAACACATCTTATTGCACGCGCCCGGATTTCGCCTTCACAGACGCTGCAGCCAATGGTGGTGTGTCTACGCCGGACGCCATCAACCCGATCACCACAGGTCACTCGCAGGTCATCAGAATCAGCGTTACAATGCCCCCATAAAAAATAACAGGGTAAGACGAGATGCCAGAATTATTCGACAGCTTTTGGGTGTGGTTACAGCATCTCATGCATCAGAATCCGGTACTGCCACTGTTTTTGATCATCGGCCTGGGTTACGTTATCGGTAATTTTCGGGTTGGCAGTTTTTCCTTCGGTTCGGTCGCGGGCGTGTTGTTTGCAGGCATCATTTTCGGCCATTTTTTTGGCCTGCGGATCAATCCCGGCGCCCAGGCGGTGGGATTTGCCCTGTTCATTTTTTCGGTCGGCTACCAGGCCGGCCCACGCTTTTTCAGCGCGATCAAGGAAGACGGTTTAAAGTACTTTGCGCTGGCGCTGGTGGTAACGCTGAGTGCCGTGGTGATTACCCTCGTTGCCGCGCGACTATTGCAGGCGGATCCCGGGGTGTCTGCCGGGTTGCTGGCGGGCGGGCTGACCAGTTCACCCACCCTGGCGGCGGCCCAGGACGCGGTGCGCAGTGGTACGGTGTCGCTGCCCGATGATTGGGACCGTGAAGCGATTGTCGGCAATATTGCTACCACCTATGCCATCACCTATATCTTTGGCCTGACCGGCCTGATTTCGATCATCAAGTACATGCCGCGTATACTCGGCCTCGACATGGCGGCGGAAGCTGCCCGGCTCGAGCGCGAGTCACAGCAGGCCATCAGCCCCACCAATATCACGACGCGCTGCTACCGGGTAGAAAACCCCGATTTCATCAAAATGGCCCTGGGTGAGATTCGCGATACCTATTGCGAGCGCATCCCGGTATCTACCGTGATCCGGGATGGCGAAAAGATCGAACTCGAAAAAACCGATCACCTCCAGCTGAATGATATTGTCGAGTTGACCGGCCCACGGCGGCTCTTTACCCGCGGCATCCAGGATCTCGGCCCCGAGATTCCACCCGAATGGAATATTCGGCGGGTGCAGGATAGCGCCCAGGTTGTGGTGACCAATAAGGAGGTATTCGGCAAAACCCTGGGTGAATTGAACATTCCCTACGGCTTCGGTGTGCTGGTTCAGCATATCACCAGAACCGGCGTGCAGCTGCCGCACAGCAACGAACTGACCCTGACCAAGGGGGATGTGCTGACCATTATCGGGCCGGCCACCAGCATCGATCGCTTCGGGGAATACGCGGGTGAGATCGAACGCGATATTTCCGCAACCGACATGAAAACCTTTGCATTTGGCATTGCGGCAGGTGCGCTACTCGGCATGATCTCGGTCCCTGTGGGGGGAGTGTCCCTCGGCCTCGGCGCGGCAGGGGGATTGCTCGCCTCGGGTTTGATCATCGGCTACCTGCGCAGTATACGACCCACCTTTGGCCGCTTGCCTGAAGCGGCGCGCTGGGTGCTGATGGAGTTCGGGCTGCTTTTGTTCATGGCCGGAGTGGGCTTGCAGGCGGGGGGCAATATTGTTGAAACCCTGGGACATAGCGGGCCGACCCTGATTCTGGCCGGTGTCGTCATCACTGTCGTACCGATCGCGGTGGCCTATTTTTTCGGCAGCAAGGTCTTGAAGCTCAACCCGGCAATCCTGATGGGAGCGCTCACCGGGGCAATGACCAGCGGCGCGGCACTGAGTGTGGTGACCGCCGAGGCCAAAAGCGCCATTCCCGCTATCGGCTACGCCGGCACTTACGCCTTTGGTAACGTATTATTGATGGTCGCCGGCCCGCTACTGATCTTGCTCGGCTGAGCCACCGCGACAATCCCGGGCGGCTTTGAGCAGCTACTGCGGTGGCACGCTGTCTCTCAGCCTTTGGGCCAGGCCACTGCCGCGCTGCACCCGGCGAGACAATCCTCCGCAGAACGCCTCTGCGCTGCAAACCAGGGTCAGACGCTCGCGGGCCCGGGTAATCGCCGTGTAAATCAACTCCCGTGTCAGCAGTGGGCTCAGGGCTCCGAACTCGTCCACTGGCGGCAGCACCAGTGCTGCATGGCGATACTCGGAGCCCTGTGACTTGTGCACGCTGGTGGCATAAGCACTCTCCCAGCGCGGCAGGCGGCTCAGGGGAATACGCCGGACTGCTCCGTCTGCTCCTTCGAAGCACGCATACACCTGACCCAAGCCGTCACTCGATATCACGCCGGCATCCCCGTTGTATAACTGTAGCGGGTAACTGTTCTCGACAATCATGATCGGCTTGCCCGGACTGAGAGCTTGCAGGGATGTCGCCAGCCCCTGGCGTACCAGGAAATTTTCAACATAGCGGTTTAGCCCGGCAACACCGGTGTTGCCCTCACGCAAGGCACAGAGTATCCGGTATTGATCCAGTTGCCGCAGCTTTTCCTGGTCAGGCCGCGCGGGATCGATCCAGGCGCGAGCCAGTTCCAGGTATGGCCTGGCCAGCGACTCCAGCCAGGCATCGCTTGCGGAATCCGGACGCAATAAACTTACATCATCTACTGCGCCATTTTCCATGCGATGCAACAGGCTTCGGGCCGCGCCGGCATCTCCCCCTTTAACTACCGTCGCCAATTCCCCGATGCCTGAATCGGCAGCGAAGCGGTAACTACGCTGCAAGAGCGCTATTCCATCGTTGATCCCCGGAGCATCGTCCGCCTTTGTCACCGCCAGCCCGAAACCACACAGCTGCTCCAGCAACTGATGCTGCGGCGCCGAGTAGCGCAGCTGACCGGAAGTGTCTGCCTGGTCAAGGTCGGCGCAAAGGTCCTGTAACACCTGCCCAACGCCGACCGACGGCAACTGATCCCGGTCGCCCAGCAAGATGATCCTCGCCCGGGGCGGGAGTGCAGATAGCAACTGGGCCATCAGGCCAAGGTCGATCATCGACACCTCGTCGACCAACAGGATATCGCAGGACAATGGGTTGTCCGCGTTGTGGCGAAACTGGCTGCTATTGGGCAGCGGCCCCAACAAGCGATGGACGGTGGTCACATCGCCCGGTATGGAGGCGGCTATCCGGGAGTCAATAGTCGGGTCATGCTGCAAGGCGTATCGAATTGCTTGCGCCAGCCTTGCCGCGGCCTTACCCGTTGGTGCCGCCATGCAGATTCGCTGGCTTTGTCCTGTTCGCTGGTCCCGCTCCCGCAACAAGGCCAGCACCTTGACCACGGTGGTGGTCTTGCCGGTGCCCGGGCCGCCGGCAATCAGGCTGAACCGCCGACTGAGGGCAATGGCAGCGGCCAGCTTCTGGCCGTCGAACTGCCGCTCGGGCGTCGGGAAGTAATGCTGCAGTCGCAGCGCCAGCCAGGACTTATCCACCACCTCGGCGCAACTGCGCTGACCAATCCCACTGGCAACCACGCTCTCGTAGTGATGGTAGCGCCATAAGTAGAGCAAGCCATTGTCCAGCAGCAGCGGCGCGCGTTCCCCGGGAGCGGCCACCACTGCACTGCCCCCTAATATCCGCAGCCATTGCTGCAGCGATGGCGACACTATGCCGCTGCCGGGGATGGCCTCCCCGGCCTGACACCGCCGCTGCAAGCCCACACAGGCTTGCTGCTGGCCCAGAGCCTGACTCACCATCGCCGCCGCCAGAACGACCTCGGGGGTGGAATCAATGCGCCCGATGTAGTTGGCAAACTGCCAGTCCATGGGACTGATGACTCCCTTCTCCGCGAGTTGCCGCAGCTGCTGTAGCATCGCTGCGATCATCCCGCGTCTCCAGCCCCGAAAAGATGATCGAGTGCGGTAATCGTCGCGCTGTCGGGACGTGCATAAAAAACCCCGCGGCCCGACCCGGCGGCATCAGCCATCCCCCGAATAAACAGGTAATAAACGCCACCGAAATGGCGTTCATAGTCGTAATCGGGAACCCTCCCGGCGAGGTAGCGATGCAGCGCAGTCGCATAAATGAGGTACTGCAGGTCATAACGATGTGCGCTGATTGCCTGCTCCATAGCTGCCGCATGATAGCTATCGGGACTCGGGCCAAGGTAGTTGGATTTATAATCAACCAGAAAAAACCGCCCGTCATGCTGGAATACCAGATCGATAAAGCCGCGCATGATCCCGTTCACCTGGGTAAATTCCAGAGCTGGCGAATGGGCGAGATAGCCGCGCTGGCGCAGGGTGCGATCGAGGATGGCGGCGTTGACATTGCCGGACATTACGAAATTGAATTCCATTTCGCTAATCCGCGCATCAAGCGGTATTTGTGCAAGGCTCAGCGCGCTGTGCGGCAGCAGGGGGCTTGTCAACACCTGCCGCAGCCAGCTCGCTACTGCGCCGCCCCAGCAATCGCTATTCAGGCCGAATGCCTCCAGCTGGCGCTGGATCGCCGCCAGCAAACTGCGCTGGTCACAGGCGAAGTCGATGTTCTCCAGAATATTGTGCAACAGGGTCCCGTAGCGAGCGCCCCGGGGAAAGGCAGCGGGCGTGTACTCGTCGCCAGGGCTGTTTTCCGCTTCGGTCTCCTCCTGCTCGTCTGCGGCACCCCGACGTGGCGCAATACTGGCGGAGCCCCGTGCCAGGGCCGTGTAGCTGGTCAAGGACCAGTTGTCCCCTAACAGGCTGGGCGGCGGTGGCAGGCTCAAAGTGCCTGGTGTGGCCTCTGGCCAGCGCACCGAATGTATCTCGTCCAATTCACTCTCGGTAAAAATATCCAGCGCCAGCAGTCGCTCACCAAAATCGTCGGCCAGGCTTTGCAGCCGCTCCAGCAATTGGGACTCATCGGCCTCGACATCCGGGTATCCCAGAAGGTGGGCCATGGCGGTCTCCGAAAATGGCATTACCGGCCTGTGCCCGGCGATGTTGGCAAGGCCAATATAGCACTGGTGTCGAGCCCGGGTCAGTGCCACATAGAGCAGCCGCAGGTCTTCCGCAAGTCGCTCATACTCGGTAAGCTGAAGCGACTGGGGCCTGGCCGCCAGATCAGCTACCGTGACAAAGCCCTTGCCGGCGTCGGCATTATCCTGGCGATGAAAAATACACTCGGAGCTTTGCCGCGCGAAAGATGCCAGCGGCACGAACACCACATCGTATTCAAGCCCTTTGCTGGCATGGATGGTGACAATCTGCACCAGCTTGTCATCACTTTCAAGCCGCACCCGCTGGCTATCGTTGTCGGCCCTGCGCTTGTCATCGAGATGGCGCAGGTACCAGCGCAGCAACTCGTGGATACCGCCGCTGGACTCACTCGCTTGCTGCAGCAATTCACCCAGATGGCGCAGGTCGGTGAGGCTGCGCTGGCCGCCCTTCTGCGCCAGCAACCTTGCCGGCAGGTCACGCACCGCCATCAACTGGCGCAGCATCGACAAAACGCCATAGCGCTGCAGCTGCTGCCTGTAGCCCGCGAACTCTTCTTGCAGTGCCTGCAATGCATGGATGTCATGGTCCAAAGCTGCAATTTCCGGCAGCGCAACATCGAGCAAGCCGGTGGCGAGGGCACTGCGCAATTTTCGCTCATTGCCAGGATGCAAAACGGCCTGCAAGACGTGGTAAAGGTCGACAGCTACCGGCGCATCAAAAACGCTCTCGCGACTGAGAAACACGCTATTGACACCACGTCGAGCCAGCGCCTCTTTTACTACCTCGGCTTCTTTACGCTCACGCACCAGGACCGCAATATTGCCCGGCGCCAGTGCCTCACCGCCAATGGTTAAACGACCTTCGGTAGCCGCATTCAACAACTCAACGATTTTGGCAGCGGTTTTCTGCGCCAGCGATTGCCGCGCCCGTTGCGCTGAAAGTCGGTCCTTTTTACCATCACCGCGGCAGTAAAAAAGAGCCAGGGGCGCCGGCTCTCTGCCGTCGACCAGCATTGGATTCTTATCGGCGCCCGGCGATGCCAGTACCGGAGTGAAAGGAATATCGTCGGGGTAGAGGAATGCTCCTTTTCCCCTGTTCATTTGATCCGCGCGCTGGAATATTTTATTCACTGCGGCAACCATGGCTGTGGAAGAGCGCCAGTTGGTCGCCAGGCTGAAAAGCCCGCCGGTATTTCGCGCGACCCGCCTTCTCGCCCTGATATAGGTGAAAACGTCAGCCCCGCGAAATTTATAGATGGCCTGCTTGGGATCGCCAATCATCAACCAGGTAGCGGCAGCTGAAGGACTGTAAATGGCGTCAAAAATACGGTACTGCAAGCTATCGGTATCCTGGAATTCGTCGACCATTGCCACCGGGTATTGCCGGGCCAGTAGCTGTGCCAGTTCTTTGCCACTAACTGGCCGATCCAGTGCCAGTGCCAGGTTTCGCAGCAGGTCGTCCGGCGACAATTGGTTGAGATCTTGCTTGGCCAGGCGCATGGACCCGGCAATACTGGCAATGGCTTTGGTCAACAAATGGATGCGCAGCTGCTGTCGCAGCCCGGCAAATGCACTGGCCAGTTGCCCGCAACGCTGGAATGCTTCATGGGCGGGAACCTGCTCGGCCTTTGGGGTTGCCGCCGCAATGGCGTCGGGTGACCATAACTCCCAGGATTCTTGCCGCGATGAGACGAATTCCAGGCGGCTGGATTGGCAAAACCGCTCCATCTCCTGGATACGGCCACCGTCCCTCACCCTGCTATTGCTCTTAAACGGAAACTTCAGCAGCAACTGGCCGATACCCTGCTCCAGCCACAGGCTTTTAAATGCTTCGACGTCTGACCGCAAGCTGGCTACTTTATCACCCGACCAATCGGCCTCGGGCTCCAGTACCAGTTGCTGGCTACCGAGATAGGGACTGACAGCGCGCAGCAGCGCCTCCGGGGATTTCCAGTCCAGAGGCAATAAACTCGCGCTATCGGGGTCGAGAGTTGCCAGCTGTTGACGCCAGAAATCCTCCACCGCCTGTTGTTGCAGCAGGGTTTCATCCATCACCATTTCAAGGTCGAAGGCCGCTCCGCTGGCGAAGGCATTGTCCGCCAGGGCTCGGTGGCAAAAGCCGTGAATGGTAGAGATAGAGGCTTCATCCATCTGCCTCCGGGCGGCGTCCAACAGGGCGCAGGCTGCGGCTCTATCGGGCAATGCCGAGATCAAGCCGGCGATAAACGGGTCAGCGGATTCACCGCCGAGGAAGGCATCATGGGCAAGCACGATGCGCTGGCGCATGCGCTCGCGCAGCTCCTCGGTTGCGGCCGTGGTAAAGGTAACCACCAGAATGCTATCCACCGCCAGCGGTCGATCCTGTCCCAACCCCAGTAACAATCGCAGATAGAGGTTGGCAATGGTATAGGTTTTGCCGGTGCCCGCACTGGCCTCGATGAGCCGCATGCCATTTATGGGAAACGTTAGAGCATCGAGATCCGGGACACAGGCATTCATGCCACGGTCACCAGCGCTACCCGAACCGGCTCCACCAGCTCGATGGCAAGCTGGGTAAACTCGCTGTCGCGCAAGTCTTCAAAATTGAAGCAACGGGAAATACAGGCGTCCTGCCCCTCCGATCTGCCGAACCCCGAGCCCGGGTTCCAACATTCCCGGGCCTGCCGCCAGGCTTCAATTTCATCGCCACTGCGGGCCA
>JAHEGP010000291.1 GCA_024645065.1 Cellvibrionales bacterium
CGCCATAGGCCTGTCTGAGCGCTTCATGTACGACGACAAGCTTATTTGCTCCCGTACACCGATCACCGCTTGCGACCGGCGCAACTGCCTGCGGTTTTTCCACATTTATGCTTTTTGCAAGGGCCTGTTAAACCTGTGTCGTGGTTATCGCGGACGGTCCCGGTGCGAAGGCTGGGGTGACGCATCGGATGCGATTGCGCGGGCTGTGCCGGTTGAGCATCGCCTACAGAGACCCCGGATAGGCTTCTAATCCCTGCATGATTTTCGGGCCATGTAGGCCAGGGCAACAGACGCGCCGAGAGCATTCAGCGCCAGGTCAGTCAGTGAACCATATCGGCCGGGCACACGCAGCTGATGTATTTCATCCAGCGTTCCCCAGATTAATGTCAATATAAAAGCAATGGCCAGCTGCCAGCGCCTGTTCAAATGACCTTCCGATAACGACCATGCCCAGCTCACCAACAGGCCGGCATAGAGGGGAATATGCAGCAGGTTTTGCCAGTTCGGGTTCACCCACTCAAAGAGTTTTCCCGCCAGGTCGTCGGGAGCTGAATCTCCAGGAATTGATGACAAGAAAAATAGGCCGGCCATGTAGCCGGTCGGCGCTAGCAACCGCCAGTGAGTTGCTTGCACTAGATTTGTGTTCCGGCAAGCGGCATCAACTCGATCCTGGCACTGAACAGCAGGCGCACCGATCCGACTATGCCAAAACAGTCATAAACGGGTGTCTGCGCCGCAGGGTCAGTATGCCGGCTGAGCAGATGCAGGGCATCATTGCTGCGCAATTGTCCCAGGTAATCCCTGTCGATACTGATGTTGTGGGATTTGTAGACCATGGGCTCAAGCTCGAAATCATGACCCTGTTGCCAGGCTCGCTCCAGCAGGGCGGAGGAGAGCAGGGCGCAGGGGAAGGTCTCCGGGAAATCAACCCGCTCATCCAGTTCGTCGATGTAATCCGATTGTTCTACCAGGGAGCCTGACAGGAAGTTTTTGGCGTTGCTGGTGGTCATGTACTTGCGCTTCAGGAAAAAATCGGCGTTGTCCAGAAAACATCGATCCCTGGCCGCGCCCAGGTCGCCGAGGCCGGCCAGGTCGATTTCAGCGGGCGACAGGGGCAGGCATGACTCTCTTTTGTAGCCCGCAACAGCCAGTTTCCCGTTGGCCCTCAGGCTTACCCGGTTACCCAGAACCGGGTTGTCGCCCGGCTTGAACTGGGAGTCCTTGACCAGGATGTCGATGGCTTGCCCGGGCAGCACCGCATTGACAAACTTGAACTCGTAATTGCTGAAGCGCAGCTTGTTACTGGCAATGCGGCTGTTTTCATCATGTTGGGACCGGTAAAGGCGAATCTGGTTTTCGATCAGGCACTCGAGCTGGAAGCCGAGAGCAATCGGGCCGCTAAAGGGGTTGCCGGCAATCCGTTGCCAGCGGAGTTTATCATGGAACGGATTGAAATCATCGGTGGCGTTTCTAGCCACATCGATGTGGATTGCTTGAAAACACAGCGCATTATCGAATACCGGCACGCAGGGCTACCCCCTGTGAAAGTGATGTCTGGGTCGATTATAGTGAGCTGTCCGGGGGAGTGCCCAGAGCTTCCGGGCGTTAACTGGAGATTAGTTAAAATAACAGCGCCTGGGTATTAAACTGCACCTCGCGGACTTCGGCGCTGAGCGACTGTGTTTTCGAACTTGCTCCGGAGTAACCGGGGCTGATTTGATTCAGTCGGGCTTTCAACTCGCTAAAAGGCCCCGCAAGATTCAACTCAACGGGCAGAGGCCCCCGCACCTCGAAACCGATCAGGCCGGAGACCATTGGCTGTCCCCATAGCCGGCGCCATCCGCTGGCCAGGCGAAATGCCAGCTTTGAGTCTGTCACCCTGTCACCGACAAAGTACGCGTGCAGGCTGTGGCGGGTATCAAGCTCACCTCTCTGCCTCCAGGTCTTGTGAACGAGTTCGATGCAGTGGCCCGCCGCGCAATTCCGGTACAGGTCCGTATCAGTATGTCGCCAGCCGGGGGTATCCTCAGGTGTCATCAATTGATCGTCTATCCGCACCGTGCCATCCCAGGTGGCGACCAGTACCATATCGATAGTTTCACTGTGTGGAATCTCAAGCGCATAAATCCCGGGGCCCGGGTCGCCTCGCCGTTGGACTTCAGGATACAGCACTGCCATCTGCTGCAAGGGCATGGCGCCCTGGTTGCTGCGCGTTTGAAAACCGGGAGCATAGCTTTGGGTAAGTCCGATAGTGGCAACGGTCATGATGCCCGCTGCCAATGGTGCGAATCGCGCTCCTGGCAATGCCGGTGTCGCCGCCCCGTTGTCTGTTACCTCCGGCCAAATCTCTTGCTCTAACCGGCTGGCTATCAATAGCAAGCCGGCCAGTGACGCCAGCAGCACCAGTAACTGGATGTCGCTGTGGGCCTCGAGATTCATCTGCGAGCCCCGCAGCCAGTCCAGGCCGATGATCAGCCAAATCCGCACCGCATTGGTCATCACTCCGAGCGCTGCCCCGAGGGCAGCCATCGCCAGCACTTTCTTCAGGGAGCGGAACAGCAACAGGCCAAAGCTGTAACCGAGAAAGCCGGCCAGGGTCACGAAACTCAGGCCGGAGCAGGCGTCGATCACCACGTAGCGATGATCTCCCACGTAGATAATATAACCCTCGATGCTGTGCGGCAGCCCCAGCACCACCGCGAACCATTCGACCCACTTTACAGTGAGATTCCGCAGCGGTACCTGCAGCAGGTCGCCACAGGGAACCAGCAGGAAAAGCATCAGCATGATCGGCAGCAGCCGGCGGTAGGTGGCCCAGCCCAGACTGCTGAGCGCTATGCCCTGGAGGATAATGACCAGAGCGATGTGCTGGCCGAGCCTGATATCGATCACGTAGGCTGCCAGCCACAGAGTAATTGCCGCCAGAACCACCACCATCCCCGCATAACCCGGCACCGGTGACAGCGAGAGAATGCTGTCCCGGTGGTGCCAGCCAACAACGTAAACAAGCATAGGTACAACCAGCCAGGCATACTGATAAGCCTCCGCTCCGCGCCACAGCCTCGCCATATCAACCAGAGTCGGCCACATTGCCAGCAGTGCAAGAAGGGTGCCGGCGGCCCACAGGTAAATTGCCTGCCGCCAGGCCTGGCTCAGTGCCGGGCGGTGTGCGACTGTTTCATCATTTGACCTGGTGGCGGGTAAGGCGTGACCTCCGGATGGATCATATTCGAACGGTTGCAATAGAACGGGTCCAAGTGCAGCTTCCCTGCGCTGGCGAAAATAAGCCAGGCCGAAACGGGAAATCCGGACCGATGCCGGATCGGTATAGGTGCCAAACAGGCGATCCCAGATACTCAGGATGCTGCCATAGTTGCTGTCGGTCTCCGGCTGGTACGCAGAGTGGTGGACTGCATGCACCGAAGGCGTAACCAACCAGCGGCGCAATGGCCTGTCAATCGACTCGGGCAGATCCATATTGGTATGGGTATAGAGTGAGGAAAGGCTGGCAAGCAGCAGGTAGATGCCCAGCGCATAAACAGAGAATCCCAGTGCAAATACCAGGATCAAGGCGATAATTGTGGTGATAGCGGTCTCTAACGGGTGGTGTCTCTGCGCCGTGGTCACATCCACCGCGGTATCACTGTGGTGGACCAGGTGAGTGCGC
>JAHEGP010000292.1 GCA_024645065.1 Cellvibrionales bacterium
GCGGCGTCGGCCTATCGCCTCCTCATCAGCAACCAGCCCAGCGCGTTTGCTCACAAGGAACTGGCCGGGGTTCTCGCGCGCCTCGGACGCGCGGATGAATCTCGCGAGGAGCTTGCATTGGCGAAGGCGCTGGAGCAGTCCCGGGAAACCGTGTCGGAATAAAAAGCAGCTGCCGGGACTGGCAACTGCTATTGTCCCGGGGGCTCTGCAGACGATCGATGTGAGCCGCTAAAGGCCCTGTCTTTGCCCGCTAATTTCGATGCAACGTGACGATTCCACCCTTATCCGCCCGCAAGTCCTCCTGGCACTCAGGGCAGTTCGATACCCAACCCGGCCATGACCCGGGAATCGGGAAATCCATCGGGAACCAAACCCTCTGCCTGTTGGTAGCGGCGAATGGCGGCGCGAGTCCCCCGCCCCAACACTCCATCCGGCTCGCCGGCGTCAAAGCCCCGGGTGTTGAGGGTGGTTTGCATCTGCTCTACCTGCTGTTTGCTGAGCCGCGGGGCATCGGACGGCGGCGCTTGCTGCAGTGGCCCTGCCCCATTGATACGGTCGGCCAGGTGACCCACGGCGATGGCGTAAAAGTCCGAAAGATTCCAGCGCAGAATCACATCGAAATTGGGATACACGGCGAAGGCCGGCCCCTTGTGGCCCGCCGGCACGATCACTGCGGTGGGCACGTCCAGGGCAGGCACCAGCTTGCCGCCGGTCATGCGAACCCCACGTTTGCGCCACTCCTTCAGCGGCCTGCGATTGCTGCGACCCGCGTCGATATAGGCGAAGTCTTGCGGCAGGGAGACTTCGCGCCCCCAGCGCCAGCCTGCTTCCCAACCAATATGCTGGAGAAAGGCCGCGGCCGAGGTAAGGGCGTCGGGGGCACTGCCCCACAGGTCGACCTTGCCGTCACCGTCACCATCCCGGGCGAAGCGACGGTAGACCGAGGGCATAAACTGGGTCTGGCCCATGGCGCCGGCCCAGGAGCCCAACATGCTCTCGGCCGGCACGCCATCATCGACAATATTCAGCGCCGCCATCAGCTCCGAGGTGAAATAAGTACTGCGACGGGGATCGCAGGCCAGTGTGGCGAGGGAATCGAGCACCGGAAAAAAGCCGGTATACCCTCCGTAGTTGGTTTCCAGCCCCCAGAACGAAATCAGGTACTGGGGCTGGACCCCATACTGCCGCTGCAAGCGCAGCAACAGGGGCCGATGTTTGTCCAGCAGTTCACGACCGGTTTCAATCCTGCTTTCGGTGACGCGCTTGGCCAGGTAGTTGGTGAAGGTCTCGGCAAACTCTGGCTGGCGACCATCCAGTTCGATCACTTTCTCGGAGTAGCTCACCTTGCCCAGGACCTCGGTGACCACCTCCTCGCTTAGGCCCTCCTCGCGGCCACGCTGCTGCAAGCGTTCGATACAGTCGGCAAAGGGCTCTGTAGAGGTGGCCTCGGGCATAGCCTGCTCGGCGGCGACCGGCAGCGCCACCAGCATAGCGAGCATGGGGAACACGAATCGGGTTCTGAGATGGGGGAAAACGATGGGCATGGTGATTTTACTTCTTCCAGTTGAGCAGGCCAGGCGCACAATGCGTCACAGCTCAAAAACCAGAGCATGTGATTGCGGTTTGATCTGGAGCATTGCCGGGGCCACTGACAGGGTTATATTGAACAAAATATGTTGGCACAGCGTGCAGGCGGGTTGCAAGCCATCAATTGCAGGCAAAAGCGGAGGGGTTTGAGTCGGTGGGAACGGCAATGACAAGGGCGCTGAACCCAGCGGGGCTGGTCCAATGGCCGCTATTGCAGGCAATGCCTTTCACAAGCTGCCGACGTGTCCGGCGCGCCGTAGCGCTATCGAGCAAACAGACCATCCAGCATTACAGTGATTGGTGGCCGGCCCTGGCAGGCGGTTTGGCCGGCATGAACGGCAACCCCAGCGTGGGGAAAATTTTGACTCGCTTTTTGCCACAACTGCGGGCAAGGTCGCAACTGGCCCCGGAGCGGGAGGCCCCATGAGCCCTATCGCACCGCAGGCGCAAGATCACGGCGGTAAAATCGTCGCCGTACGCGGCAACGTGGTCGATGTGAGTTTCCCCCCGCCCTTGCCCCCGCGCAACCAGCAATTGAACGCAGGCCCCGGAAATCGCGTGGTGCTTGAGGTCCAAAGCTACCTGAATCCCTCCACCGTGCGCTGCATCGCACTCAATGCCACGCGTCACCTGGCACGGGGCATGCCAGTGCAGGACACGGGGGCCATGCTGCAAATACCTGTGGGTGAAGCCGCCCTGCTGGGGCGCATGCTCAACGTGTTTGGGGAGCCTATTGACGGGCGCGGTCCCATCGAGGCCCGTACCTACTACCCAATTCATCAGCCACTGCTACCCCTGGCCGACCGTACCGTAGGCACCGAGGTGTTTGAAACCGGTATCAAAGCCATCGATCTGCTGGCCCCACTCGAGCGCGGCGGCAAATCAGGCCTATTCGGTGGCGCCGGTGTCGGCAAGACGGTGCTGATCAATGAATTGATCAACAATATGGCCGAGCAGTACGAGGGCATCAGTCTTTTTTGCGGCATTGGCGAGCGCATGCGAGAGGCTGAGGAAATGTATCGTGCCATGCAGGACTCGGGAGTGTTGAAGAAGGCGGTATTGATCTACGGACAGATGAACGAGCCACCAGGAGCACGCTTTCGCGTTGGCCATGCGGCTTTGACAGTGGCCGAGTATTTCCGGGATGTGGTCAAGCGCGACGTGTTGTTGCTCATCGACAACGTTTTTCGTTTCGTCCAGTCCGGCACCGAGGTGTCCGGACTGATGGGGCGCATTCCATCGCGGGTAGGTTATCAGCCTACTCTGGCCACGGAGCTTGCCGAGCTGGAGGAGCGTATTTGCAGTTCACGCAATGGCAGTATCACCTCGGTACAGGCCGTCTATGTGCCCGCCGATGATCTCACCGACCCTTCAGCCACACATATTTTTGCGCACCTTTCAGCCTCCATCGTGCTGTCGCGCAAGCGCGCCAGCCAGGGTCTTTACCCGGCCATTGATCCACTGCAGACCGATTCCAAGATGCTAACTCCCACGGTGGTGGGAAAACGTCATTACAAAACAGCCCAGGCAGTGCGCAGCACTCTGGCAGATTACGAAGATCTCAAGGACATCATCGCCATGCTGGGTATTGAAGAGCTGTCCCGCGACGACCGGGCCACGGTCAGCAAAGCGCGTCGCCTGGAGCGCTTCCTGACACAGCCCTTCTTTGCCACCGAGCAATTCACCGGCAAGCCAGGCAAGCTGGTCACACTGGAACAGACCATCGCAGGATGCGAACGCATCCTCGCGGACGAGTTCGCCAAACTGGATGAAAAAGCGCTTTACATGATCGGCTCTGTCGATGAGGTGGCGGGGGGCGAGACAGAATGATGCCTGCAACCAATACCGACGATGACCGGAGCCTGCACCTGCAAGTATTGCTACCCACCGAAGTACTGGTGGACGCAAAGGTGACCAAAGTGATTGCAGAAGGCTATGACGGAGCTTTCTGTCTCCTGCCGCGGCACATCGATTTCGTGTCAGCACTGGTGCCGGGTGTGCTGTGCTTTTTTCAAGAGGACGCAGTGGAGTACTTTGCCGCTGTCGACGAGGGGGTATTGGTAAAGTGTGGC
>JAHEGP010000293.1 GCA_024645065.1 Cellvibrionales bacterium
TATTACATGCCTACTTTTCAATCATTTTTGCATAACAAAAAGACAAAAAAAAACCCCATATCTCGTGCACTTAGGTGCGATACGGGGTGTAATTATTAAAAGAACTTCAGATTAGGTGCCCTGCTGCGCAGACCACTTAATTGCCTATTCAGTGAGTGGAGCCAGTCGAGTAGTGTTTTGTTCTGCTGCCAGGAGGGCATCGTCGTGACAGGGCCGTCGCCACTAACCGCCTCCAGCGCCTTCCGCTTCATCTCGAGATTGGATCGCGCATAGATCTGGGTGGTCTGGATATCCACGTGACCCAGAAAGTCACGGATGATTTCCAGGGAGACGCCACTTTGCAATAAGTGCATACCCTTCGTGTGTCGCAGGCTGTGTGGGCTCACCCGCTGAGTGAAACCGGGGTGTTCACCGCGCACTGCCTGGACATACTTGTGCAGGATATAGCGAACACCGGCGCGCGATAATCGATTGCCTTGCCTGTTCTGAAACAGAGGGCGATCCACATGTTCGGGGCCTTCCAGACCCTTCTCGTGCAGATGGTCGCCCAGGAGTTGTACCGTCGCTTCCATAAGCGGCACAGCCCGCAGCTTGCGGCCCTTCCCCCTGAGGCGTATCTGTGCCGGCGCGTCCAGCCGTACATCACCGGCATTCAGGTCGATCAGCTCCTGAACCCGTGCGCCGGTGTCATACAATACACTCAATAGCACTGCATCACGTCGGCCTGCGGCTGACTGCACATCCGGTTGTGCGAGGATCTCAGTCAGTCTCTGCTTGGACAGGTAGCCGACGGCCGGGCGGGCACAACGGCGCAGGGGAATGGCCAGTATCTGCTGGCACTGCAACAGCCGTTCGGGGACTTCCGATTGGACATATCTGAAGAACGCATGCAGTACGGCAAGGCGGTGATTCTGCGTTTGGATCGAACAGTGTCTTTCCTTCTCGAGGTAATCCAGAAAGGCCTCAACCAGGGCAACGTCGATGCGCTCAAGACAGAGGCGTTCCAATGCCATTCCGCGTTCGTCGCGACAGTACCTTAGTAGAATCGTGAACACATCCCGATAGGCTTTGACGGTATTGGGACTCAGATTGCGTTGATCCGCCAGGTGGTCCGCTAGAAAGTGACTGAGGTGCACAGAGAAATCGGTGGGCTTCATGGGCAGACCCTCCGTGGAATCACATCGCCAAAGTCAGCACTGGCGCGCTGCGTGACCTCCGGAAATAGCTCTGCCGTGAGGTGCAGATATCGCTGGGTACCCTTGAGGCTCTGGTGGCCCAAATAAGCGGCCAATACCAGCAATTTGGCGTTGAGGTCGGCACCGTCTTGGTACCATCGCAATAGCGCATGGACGGCAAAGGTATGGCGAAGATCATGGAGCCGCGGCCCCTTACCTCGTCCACCATGCAGTATTCCGCATTCGAGCAATAGCTTACGGAACAGGTGATAGGTGGCCTGTTTGCTCCAGGCGCCATTGCATGGAGAGGGAAAGAAGAAGGCATCGGGTGAGCGATTCTCCATGTATGCGGCGTACACTTGCAAGCGCCTCACTAAGGATAACGCGGGAGGCACGAGGCGGTCTTTGCAGAATTTACCCTGTCTTACCGTAATGACGCCTTTCTGAAGGTCCACATCACGGACTTTTAGCTGAAGTACTTCGTTGACACGAAAGCCACAGCCATACAGCAAACGGAATATCTCGGGCATGATACGGTGCCGCAGCGGTGCATGTGCCGTTGCCGATAGCTGATCGACCGCCTGCAGTAACCGTTGCACTTCACCGTGAGTAAGAATCCGTGGCGCAAAACCCACATTATCCTTCACCGCCAGTGATCTACTCACGACAGGGGCCGGATAACCCATACGACACATGAACTGCGCAAACTGGCGCACAATGGAAATCCGGTGTTGTTGGGTGCTGGCACTCTCGTGGGGCCGTTTGGCGATCCACTGCCGAGTCACAGACCAGGGCAGCTCGTTGGCGTTCAGCCCTTTATCCGATAAGTGATCGTCGAGCTGTTGCAGCAGGCGGGCACCCACATTGTATTTATGGCCACAGGCCTGCTTCTCCTGGATGAACTGTTCCATCAATCGGGCGACGGGGCTGCGAAATTCGGGTTCGAAGCATTTACTGGACATCGGACACCCCCTCCGCATCCAGGGATGCGTCGCGCAAAGCGTCCACGTCGGCCTTGGCGTAGATCATTGTTGATGTGAGTGAGGTATGACCCAGGACGTCGGCTATCACATGGATCGGGGTATCCTTACGAAGTAGCTGTGTTGCCAGACTGTGACGTAGTGAATGCATTCCGTGCCGCTGTGGGGCTCGAAACTGGATACCGGCTAACTGTCGCCAATAGGTCACGATGTAATGGAGGTGGCTGTTGTGATGAAACGGGGCGCATGGCGGTTTTAGCCGGAGAAACACTTGCCGGTACTCAGTCTGGGGGCGGCCTGACGTCAAATAGTCAATAAGCGCGTTCCCCACTTCCTCTGTCAGTGGCAAGTGCAACGGTGCCTGGGTCTTTGACTGAGTGATCTCCAGCCTTGCCTCGTCCCAATTGATCTGATCGAGCGTCAGATCTCGGATATCACCCAGGCGCAACCCGAGCCGACAGGCGAGCAGGAGAATACAATAATCGCGTTTACCCCTAGCTGAACTGCGATCGATGACGGCAAGCAGGCGGGTGATTAGCTCCGGCTCCCAGACCGAGGGAATATGGGCGTCGCGGGAGACATGGACCGTGGGCAGGGACGCGCTGATATCTTGCCGCAGAATGCCCCGCATGGTTAAAAACTTTAGGAACTGCCGTACCCCTGAAACAATCCGCGAAACGGTTTTAGGCCGAAAACACTGTCGCGAGGAGACGAACGCCGATAAATCCTCAGGCTGGATCGACTCGAGGCGACCCACCTGACGTTCAGATGATAGATACACCAGGAACAGTGTTACCTCACGCAACCGTTCCTGCAGGCTCGATGGCCGAAGATGGCGCCTGTCTTTGCAGAATTGTTCGAAGTCTCGTAGCGGCTTCTGCATGGCCTGCGCGACGACAAGCGACTGCATATCGACGACGGAGCGTTCAATGCGATCGAATCGCGCGTAGTCTCTCAGCGCCTTCATACAACACTCACTGTGCTGTCGCCAGCCTTCTTCGGGTTTTAGGGGCACTCCTTGTTTGGGTCGAGACGCCGCCATAAAGCGCACGGCAAGTTCATCGGAATAGCCGTCATCCGGCGACTGCTGGTCTGCAAACTCAATAAACCGTCTCCAGACGGCTTGATAACGGCTTTGGGACCTTCGGTGGTAGCCAAGCACCTTCAACTGGTTCTGCGCTTCGAAAACCAGACACTCGAGGGAAGGGTTCTTTATGGGATTCTGATTGTGGTTTGCCATGATTGATCTCCGGGGTGACTGAGCGACCACCACGGCCGCCGGAGAAGAAATCATGAAAATTAATGTAAAGTTATCCAACAAAAATATCTTGAGAATCAAACGATTTGTTGGGCAACTCAACATAATCGTTTACCGCCCACAATAAACCGCTGTTATCTGTTCCCTGACATGGCCCAGCTCTTTGCTGATCGCCAGGCGGGCTCGCTGATCCCTTCGTCTTTGAGCCTCGCTGAGCCTGCCTTTGGATGGCCCACCCGCATGG
>JAHEGP010000294.1 GCA_024645065.1 Cellvibrionales bacterium
GGTTCCTTCAGTCGAAAGATAAGTGGAGCGCCCTTATAGCACATAAATCGCCACAACTTAAGGCACCTCGATACAACCGGGAACTACCTCTGTGAAACCTGGAGTGATGAACGGCAAGGAGCCGAGCCCGGCTTGCATCGACCAGCAGCCCGACGTGATCCCGCACCAGCCAGGGCGAGTCTAAAGAAAAAGGAGACTTGTCGTTGCCGTGCCGGGAAACTGTGAGGGGGCGCCGTGAAGAGACATTTTTGAAGATCTACCTGGCCAGGCGCTGGTAGTTAGCCTGAAAGGTCTCGGCCCGCTTGATGCGAGCCAACAGATCCGGGTTGTCGGGGTTGAACCGTAGCGCCATCCGCCAGGCAGCAATTGCGTTGTCGAGCTTACCCCTGGTGTAGAATTTCTTGCCTTCTGCGATCAATGCAACGCTCTTGTCATTAATGAGCGCGTCCAGGCGTTCGCGCTCTTTTTGTGCCGCCAGCTGCCTAGGGCCACCACTGTCAAGCCGCTCCAGCGCGGCCCGGGCCTGCAGGTAATCCCCACCTGCCATGGCTTGTTCATAGTCCCGCCAGATACCCTCGCGCTTTTTTCTCTCGGCCTTTTGCCTGCCCTGCTCCGCGCGCTGGGCGTCACGGCTAAGCTTGGCATCGATGAATGCCAGCCGCGCACGGCTCTGGGGCGAATCCCCCAGCTGCAGAATCTGCTGGTCGAACTGCAAGGCCAGCTTGAAGTCGCCAGCATCGTAGGCCTGTTGCGCAAGAGGCGTCATAAAATCCACCAGCTGGCCAGCCTCGCGCTCCATATCGAACAATTTATTTTGCACGCGCTGATCACGCGGATCAACCTCACTCAATTGCCGCGTCAAATCTATTTCTGTGGGTAGCAGCTTTGCCCGGTGAAGCTTGAGTTGCTGCTGCAGCGACTCGATATAAGCCTGCTTCTTGAGCACATAGTCGGCATAGGCCTGCTGCAGCGTTGTATTTCCCGGCAATGCATCCATCCCTTCACTATAGAGGCGACCGGCCGTGTACCAATTTTCTTGCTGCTGTTGCGCCTGTGCACTATTGAGAAGGTCCTCGACGTACAGTTGCGCCGCCATATCAATCTGCTGCTGCAATTGCCGGCGCAAATCCTCGTCAACGCCCGCTGCCAGGGAAAGGCTGGACAAGGCCTGTTCAAATTGTCGCATTTCTATCAATTGAGCGTAGCTCTCAGGGTCAAATATTTCAGGCGCTGACGGCGCGCTTGCACAGCCAGCCAACAAAAGCAGTGCAACCGCACCATACCAGCGTGCGATCATGCCACCTTCCTTTTTTTACCCATGACATCCTCGATCATGGCTGCCATCGGCATGCGGTATTCACTGGCCACATCCTCAACCGTGTAGATCGTCGAAGGAAGTGCCTTGCCCCGAAGTCGAATACTTTTATAGCTACTAGCGAGAATTCTGTTCCCCGGCGCCAGTTTCTCGTAAAGTGCCTCTTCGATGATCACCTGGCCACCCGAGGATTCGTTGCAGAGTCGCGACGCCAGATTGACGGAATCTCCCACCACGGTATATTCCATGCGCTCACTGTCACCCATGATCCCGGCCAGCATCTGTCCCGAGTTCACGCCGATCCGCACCAAAACCTCCGGCTTGCCTTCAGCTGCCCTGGCCTCGTTGAGCCGATCCATCAGTTTCTGGATCAATATGGCGCATGAAACAGCATGGAAGCTGTGTTCCGGATCGGTTTTCGGTGCGCCGAAAACCACCATTGCGCAGTCTCCGATAAACTTGTCGACTGTGCCAAAAAAGAAACGGCTGCAGAGCGTAAAATAGCCGTAATATTCATTCAGGAACTCAGCAACTTCCTCCGGGGAAATCTGCTCCGACATGCTGGTAAAGCCGACGATGTCGGCGAACAACACTGTGGCATCCACCCTGGCGCCACCAATATTGACAGTATCCAGCTGCGACAACATTTCGTCGGCTACATCCTTGGCAAGAAACCTGGATAACAAGGACTCCACCTGGTTCTTTTGTAACAGCCCCTGCCCCATCTGGTTGATCGCAGCCATCAGCTGCCCGAGTTCGTCACCGCGGCGCTCTACCGTGTTAGGCTGGATTTCTCCGCTGCCGATATTCGCGATAGCGCGCAGAATCTGGTTGATCGGGCGGGATACATAACGACTGATAAACCATGCGACGACTATCGCTATCAGGGTCACTATGGCGCAGGTTACGAGCAAGGTGCGAATAGTGCTGCTGTGGGCATGCGAATGTTGGCTGGTTTCAATATTGATGCGCGCAAAGCCGGCGCTCACACCCTTGAAAGCGATGGCGCCCCTGAAAGCGACGACCTCTGGCGGCGCCCGAAATACCGAAAGCAGCCCGGCTCCGAGTTCGGGTAAGGGCGCTATATCCCCAGGGATGTAGCCCGCCCTGGCAACCACCTTGCCCTTGCTATCGATAATCTCGGCGCCCTGAATACGCGGCAATTTCACGAAGTTGGAGGTCAGGACATCCAGCGCTACCTGGTCATTGGTAAATAGCGGCTCGACAACACTCGCTGCCAGCTGCAGCGACAGTGCGGTACCGAAATCCTGGATCTGGGCGTGTCTAACCTCGTTCTGTTTGACCAGTATGACGAGGCTCATCACCCCCATGCCAAGAACCATCAACAAAGCGATTAGCACCGCCAGACGCAAGCCCAAAGGCATCCGTTTGAGCTGCCCGAGGGGCAGAGTGCTAGTGGCTTGCGGTGCTGTACCAGTCATTGGTTATGGAGTCTGACCACGTTCTGTCTCAATGTTGTACCGGGCTCGACCGAGTCCCGGCCACAACAATTATAGAAGGCGATCACAAAACCGGGGGAAACCGTAGCAAAATCAAGCGACTTTTTAGCAACCGAAGAACACGGCCGGCATAATCGTGAACGGCGTCACAATTGCATCGGGGCTTCCCAAGCCACCGTTTACGCGGGTTGATATCCATCCCTACCCGCTGGCCCTGCCGGCTACACCAGGGAGCGCAACACTTCTACCGGTGGTGTTGTCACCGCTTTACGACTGGCGAGGGTTCCTATCAGCATAATCAATCCACCGCTTAGCACAGGACCCAGCACCCACAACATCGGGTGCCATTGCCACTCTACCCGGAAAACTCGCTGCTGCAACATCCAGGTGGTCACTTCTGCCCCGGCGGCGGCTAGCAGGCCGGCAATGAGACCCAGGAGCAGAAATTCGATAGTGATACTGCCCAAAACCAGGCGGGCCGGTGCGCCCAGCGTCCGCAGAATACTGCTTTCACGGTACCGATCGCCCATGCCCGACTGAACCGTAGCGATCAAAACCAACGCCCCGCAGGCCATAACGACCCACAAAATGGCTTCGATGGCGAGGCTAACCTGGCGGATGATCGCCCTTATCTGGGAGATAATGGCATCGACTTCTATCACGGTAATAGTCGGGAATTTCTCCAGCATGTCCACCAGCAGGGCCTTTTTGTCCGGCCCGAGGTAAAAGCTGGTCATGTATGTCGTAGGATATCCCGCCAGTACCCGAGGTGGGAATATCATGTAGAAGTTGGGTCGCATGTTTTCCCAATTAACCTCTCTGACGCTGGCGACCTCGGCTTCGAATACCCGGCTTCCGACCTGAAAACGCAGGCTGTCTCC
>JAHEGP010000074.1 GCA_024645065.1 Cellvibrionales bacterium
CGACTGATTCAACCTATGCATTGGGTTGTCGTCTGGGTGACAAGGATGCCCTGGAGCGGATTCGACGCATTCGTCAGCTCGACGCAAAGCACAACTTTACCCTGATGTGTAAAGACCTGTCCGAGATCGCGACTTACGCCAAGGTCAGCAACCAGGCTTACCGCTCGCTCAAGGCCCATTCACCCGGTCCCTATACTTTTATTCTCACCGCCACCAATGAAGTGCCCCGGCGTATTCTCCACCGCAAACGGCGCACCGTCGGTATCCGGGTACCCGACAATGCCATTGCCCTGGCCCTGTTGCAGGAACTGGATGAGCCTCTGTTGAGCGTCACCCTGCGGATGCCGGGGGACGAGTATCCGCTGATTGACCCCCGGGAGATACGCGATTTACTGGAGAGCCAGCTCGAGCTGGTTATCGACGGCGGCTTCTGCGGCATCGAGGCGACCACCGTGGTTGACCTGCTGGATGACGTGCCCCGGGTGGTGCGGGAAGGCAGGGGCAGCATCGACGATTTTGTGGCATAATGACGACCTTTCCACAATATGTGGTTATAATGGCCCCCCCGTTGATAACCTCCGGCTCCGATTCATACCCGAATAATGACGCTAATGGCTGACTCTGAACAACAGGCCGTGGTAGCCGTTGCCCCGCAAGCGGCGGCCCAGGAAGCATCCGTGGTGGCACAAGACGATGCCAGCCTGATCCGCAAGCTTGAACAAATGCGCCAGAGCATGGGCGCCCAGCAACAGGAGATGCCCTTCGCGATCGTCAGAGGCGAGGCGATTACCGAGCTACCCAGGGATCTCTATATACCGCCGGCCGCACTCGAGGTGTTTATAGCCACTTTCGAGGGGCCGCTGGATCTGTTGCTGTATCTTATCAAGCGCCAGAATATCGACATCCTCGAAATCAACGTGGCGGAAATTACGCTGCAGTATATCTCCTATATCGAGCTGATGGACGCCATGCGCTTTGAGTTGGCCGCGGAATACCTGGTGATGGCCGCGATGCTGGCAGAAATCAAATCCCGGATGCTGTTGCCTCGCAGTAGCGGCGAGGATGGCGAAGACGAGGAGGACCCCCGGGCGCAGTTGATTCGGCGGCTACAGGAGTACGAGCGATTCAAAACCGCCGCTGAAGATATCGATCAGCTGCCGCGCATGGAGCGGGAACTGTTCAGTGTCCATGCCGAATTGCCTGATCGGGGGCTTCCTGCGGCCGAGCCGGAGGTCGAGCTCAAGGAGATCCTGCTGGCACTGGGGGAAGTGATGCACCGCGCCGAAATGTTTAGCAGTCACCACATCGAACGCGAGTTGCTGTCCACCCGGGAGCGAATGTCGATGGTTCTCGACGCCCTGCGAGATCAGCAATTCGTTCCCTTCGTAGCGCTGTTTACCGTTGAAGAGGGCCGGCTGGGAGTGGTAGTCACCTTTCTGGCGATTATGGAATTGATCAAGGAGTCCCTGGTGGAACTGGTACAGACCGAGGCTTTTGGCCCCATCCATCTAAAAGCAAAAGTGGCATGACATTCGAATCCGGGAAACTCAAGCAAATTCTGGAAGGTGCGCTGCTGGCGGCGGGCAAGCCCTTGACTGTGAAGCGCCTGGCGGACTTATTCGAAGAGTCGGGGCCGAAGCCGGGGCGTGACGAGATCGAGGCTGCGCTGGAAGATCTTGCCAGTGACAGTGTCAATCGCGGCTTCGAGATTGTCGAGGTGGCGAGTGGCTATCGCATCCAGGTCAAGGAGTCCCTGGCACCCTGGGTAAGTCGGTTGTGGGAGGAGAAGCCCCAGCGTTATTCCCGCGCGCTACTCGAGACCCTTGCGCTGGTGGCGTATCGCCAGCCTATTACGCGCGGCGAGATCGAGGAAATTCGTGGCGTTGCGGTGAGCACCAATATTATCCGGACCCTGCTTGAAAGGGACTGGGTGCGGGTGGTCGGCCATCGGGAAGTGCCCGGGAGGCCTGCCATGTACGCCACCACGAGGGGCTTTCTCGACTATTTTAATCTCAAGGACCTGAATCAATTGCCAAGCCTGGCAGCGATTCGCGATCTCGATAGCATCAGCACCGAGCTGGGTTTTGCCGGCGAGCCCGGTGTTCCACCGCAAGCCACGCCCAGCCCTGAGGTGGAGCCCGGGGAGCTGCACGAGAGTAGCCCTGTCTCGGCGCAGCAACCCGGGGTGCCTGAGCCATCTGGCGCACAGCAATCGACCCGGGCTGTGGCCGATGGATGCTTGGAGAGCGCCAGTGAAGATGGGCCGTCCTGTCGCAGTAATGTAGTGGAATTGCCCGCCTCATGACCCGGGTCCCGGACAAGGACGAAAAGCTGCAGAAAGTAATGGCTTCCCAGGGGCTGGGATCTCGCCGGGAAATGGAGCGCTGGATCGAGGCCGGCCGGGTGAAGGTCAATGGCAAGCGCGCCAGCCTGGGCGACCGGGTAAGCTACCGGGACAAAATCGTGGTCGACGGCAAAGCCCTCGATATGGCGCAGGCGGCCAAACGCCGGCGCCGGGTGCTCGCCTACAACAAGCCCGAGGGCGAGGTGTCGACCCGCAGCGACCCCGAGGGTCGACCTACCGTTTTCGACCGCCTGCCAGCTTTGCACAACGAACGCTGGGTGATGGTGGGGCGACTCGATATCAATACCAGTGGCCTGCTGTTATTTACCAACGATGGTGAGTTGGCTAACAAGCTGATGCATCCGTCAACCGAAATCGAGCGCGAATATGCCTGTCGCATTCTTGGTGATGTGGATGACGCCATGCTGCGGCGACTTCAGCAGGGGGTGGTGCTGGAAGACGGCGTGGGGCGCTTTGGTTCGATTCGGGAGCAGGGAGGCCGAGGCGCCAATCGCTGGTATACCGTCACTATCCAGGAGGGCCGCAATCGCGAGGTGCGCCGCCTGTGGGAATCACAGGAAGTCACGGTAAGTCGGCTCAAGCGGATACGCTATGGCAACGTCGCGATACCCAGCTTGCTCAGGCCTGGCGACTGGCTGGATCTCGGCAAGGCCGATGTTGACACCTTGTGTCGTCTGGTTGATATCGCACCCCAGCGCGAACAGCCGCTGACGCAGCAGGAGCGCCAGGACTATCGGCGCCAGCTGGAGAAATTGCGCCAGCGCGGCGCGGTGCGATCGCGCCGCCGCTAGCCTTTGTCGCTAGCCTTTGAAACCGAGCGGTCCGTAATGACCGCGAATTGTCCCCGGCCAGGCCGCTCAGGCCTGGGCATCGAGGGCCTGGCCATGGACACCCATGCTGTCGGGCCCCATCAAATACAGATAAGCCGGCAGCAGCATCTCGGGTGAGGGGTTGGTCTCGGGGTTCTCCGCCGGGTAGGCCTGGCGCCGCATCGCGGTATCCGTCGCGCCGGGATTGAGGCTGTTGACCCGGATATTCGAGGTCGCTTCGACCTCATCGGCCAGTACCTGCATCAATCCCTCGATGCCAAATTTTGACACTGCATAAGGCCCCCAATACGCTCTGGCATGGCGACCCACCGCAGACGAGGTGAAAATGACCGATGCATCCTCAGACGCACTTAAAAGCGGCAACAGGCAGCGGGTGAGCATAAAGGGCGCATTGAGATTGACGGTCATCACCTCCAGCCATTTGGCGGGGTCGGTCGATGCGATGGGCGTGCGGGGCCCCAGCATGGCGGCGTTATGGAGCAGGCCGTCGAGCCGGCCAAACTCCTCGTCAAGCCGGATAGCCATATCTTCATAATCCTTGAATACCGCGCCCCCAAAATGAATCGGGTAGATCGCCGGTTGCGGGTAACCCGCTGCCACGATCTGGTCGTAAACGGCTTCCAGTTTGGCAGTGGTCTTGCCGGCGAGAATCACGGTTGCCCCATGGCGGGCGAAGCCCACTGACGCGGCTTTGCCGATGCCATCACCGGCGCCGGTGACCAATAGTATTCTCCCTTCCAGCAGGTTTTCCCGGGGGAGGTAATTGAGTAGGGTCATAGCTCTATTCCCATGCGTTCGCGGATAAAAGACTCCAGCTGTCCAACCGATGCGGCTACCTGGTCGGCACCCCAGCTCTCAGGCGGATCATCGGCACTCACGTAACCATAGCCCGCTGCGATTGTCGGCATTCCCGCGTTGATCCCGGCCTCGATATCCCGGCGGTGATCGCCAATGTAAATGGCGTCGGCGGGATCGCAGCCAATGGCCGCGCAGGCAGCATGAATCGGCTCGGCATGGGGTTTGCGGCGTGCCACGTGGTCGGGACAGATAGCGGTCGCGCAGCGCTGCGCCAATTGCAGGTCACGCAGGATCGCATCGGTATACAGGGCCGGCTTATTGGTGACAATTCCCCAGGCGAGTTTGCGGGCTTCCAGCAGGCTCAATAGTTGTGGCATGCCATCAAACAACCGAGTGTCCTCGCTCAGGTGTTGCTGGTACTGTTCCAGCAGTTCCTGGAGCAGTGTTGCAAATTCCGGATCCCCGTCATCGAGGTCAAAGCCGAGCTTGACCAGGGCGCGGGCGCCGTTGGACACGGTTTGACGAATGGCAGCAAAGGGCAGGGTGTCCCTGCCATGGCGCTGCAACATGCTATTGAGAACCGCAGCAAAGTCCGGGGCTGTGTCCAGTAAGGTGCCATCCAGGTCAAACAATACGGCTCGCAACGCGCTGCCCATGATCAGTCAGCCCGGCTGGCGTGGGCAAGGTAATTGACATCGACGTTGCCACCGAGGCGATAGCTGCGGGTCAGCGGGTTGTAGTGCAAGCCCCTGAGATCATGCAGCGACAATCCGGCTGTTCGCAGCCAACCCGCAAGCTCGGACGGGAGGATAAACCGGCTGTAGTCGTGGGTTCCCCGGGGCAGTAGGCGCAAGATGTGTTCGGCGCCCAGCACGGCAAACAGCCAGGCCTTGGGGTTGCGGCTGATAGTCGACAGAAAGACATGACCACCGGGCTTGACCAGCTTTGCCAGGGCCGTGATTACCGATGAGGGGTCGGGCACATGTTCGAGCATTTCGAGGCAGGTAACAACGTCGAACTCGCCGGGGTGTTGTAGCGCGAACTGTTCAGCGGTCGAATGTTGGTAATCGATATCGAGGCCCGATTCCAGCAGGTGGATGCGGGCAACCGCCAGTGGCCCCTCGCCCATGTCGATGCCGCTGACGGTGGCGCCGCGTTGGGCCATTGCCTCGCTTAAAAGACCGCCGCCGCAGCCGACATCCAGTACCTTCTTACCCGCCAGCGGGGCTTTCTGGTCGATATAGTTTACCCGCAGGGGGTTGATATCGTGGAGGGGCTTGAATTCACTCTCTCGATCCCACCAGCGGCTGGCGAGCTCCTCGAATTTTGCGACCTCGTGGGGGTCGACATTGATGTTGCCTGGACTCTTCATGGCTTAACGGGAAACTCCGGTAATTTTGTTCGACCAGGCCGTTGCCCGGGCGTGGATTGATTCAGCATCGAGGGTCTTGAAGCGGCGTTCCTCCAGCAACGCCTTGCCGCCGACCCAGACATGACTGACCCGGTCCGATAGCTGGTTGAATACCAGCTGGGACAGCGGGTTGTAGATCGGCTGCAGGCGCAGGGCGCTCATATCGACCGCTACCACGTCCGCCAGTTTACCTGGCTCCAGCGACCCCAGGCTGTCCTCCAGGCCAAGGGCGCGGGCGCCATTGATAGTAGCCAGTTCAAGGGCCTGGAACGCTGGCAATGCGGCGGCATCAGATGCGTCGACTTTGGCGAGCAGCGCGGCGGTGCGCATCTCACCCAGCAGGTCGAGATCGTTGTTGCTGGCGGCGCTGTCGGTACCGAGGGCAATATTCACCCCGGCTTGTGCCAGCCCGGTCACCGGGCAAATGCCGCTGGCCAGCTTGAGGTTCGATTCCGGGCAGTGCACTACGTGGCTGGCGGTGAGGGCAAGATCGGCGATGTCGTCCGCGTTTAAATGGCAGGCGTGAACACACTGCATGCGTGGATTGAGCAGCCCGGTGTTATAGAGCATGCGCAGCGGGCGCACCCCGTGCCGGGCCACAGCCTCGTCGACCTCCTGTGCGGTTTCGTGAACGTGCATCTGCACGCAGGCCTGCAGTTCCTCGGACAACATCGCGATACGCTCGAGTTGCGCGGGGGCGATGGTGTAGGGGGCATGGGGGCCGAACGCAATCTGCACCAGTGAGCTGTTCTTGTACTGATCGAACAGCTCGATGCCCATGCTGATATAGTGATCGGGGCCACTGCCCCAGACGGTAGCAAAGTCGAGAATCGGGAACGCAAATTGCGCCCGGATCCCGGCGCTGCGGCTGGCCCTGGCGGCCGCTTCGGGGAAAAAATACATGTCGCTGAAGCAGGTGGTGCCGCTCAGCAGCATTTCGGCGATGGCGAGCTCGACCCCATCATGCACAAATTCGGCGTTGACCCAGCGTTGCTCCGCGGGCCATATGTCCTGGTGCAGCCACTGCTGCAGCGGTTTGTCGTTCGCGATGCCCTTGAACAGGCTCATGGCGGCATGGCCATGGGCATTGACCAGCCCGGGTATCAACACATGCTGGTCAAGCTCGAGGGTCACGACCGCGTCGTAGCGCTGCAGGGCTTCACTGCGGGGGCAGATGGCGCTGATTTCATCACCCGTTATTGCCACGGCGTAGTCCTCGTATACCGTGCTGGCCGGAATGACCGGTATTACCCAGCGCGCAAGCAGCAGTAAATCGACGATCTGTCGGCCTGGTTCGGGCATCGAAATTCCTTGGCTCGGGGCAGCGTGAAACGAATCGGCTAAGTATACCGTTTATCGACCCCGGGCACAGCGCCCGCAGCCCGCCCAGGCAGCTGTTTTTCTCTTGATTAACCAGACTAAGTGTCGGAATCGGCGGGCTAATTTGCTATGATTGCCGGCTTTGTCGTGCTCGCCGGATTGGTCATCAATCGAACGCTGGATGCGCACACTTGTTCGAGTATAAAGTCAAGGGGTGTCAAGGCCTAACATGGGTGAAATAGCCAAAGAAGTATTGCCTGTCAGCATTGAAGACGAGCTGAAACAGTCCTATCTCGACTATGCCATGAGCGTCATCGTCGGGCGTGCCCTGCCCGATGTTCGCGATGGGCTCAAACCCGTTCATCGTCGTGTGCTGTTCGCGATGAGCGAGCTGAAAAACGACTGGAACAAGCCCTATAAAAAATCTGCAAGGGTGGTGGGCGACGTCATTGGTAAATACCATCCCCACGGTGACTCAGCGGTTTATGACACCATCGTGCGCATGGCCCAGCCCTTTTCCCTGCGCTACATGTTGATTGACGGACAGGGGAACTTCGGTTCTATCGACGGGGACTCCGCGGCGGCGATGCGGTACACCGAAATCCGTATGGCCCGGATAGCGCATGAAATGCTGGCGGACCTCGACAAGGAAACGGTTGATTTCGTACCCAACTACGACGGTACCGAGCAAATACCGGATGTTCTGCCAACCCGGGTTCCCAACCTGCTGGTGAATGGCTCCTCCGGGATCGCCGTGGGCATGGCGACCAATATCCCGCCCCACAACCTCGCTGAGGTTGTGCAGGGTTGCCTGAGCCTGATCGAAAACCCCGACATCACCATTGATGAGTTGATGGAAATCATCCCCGGTCCTGATTTTCCGACCGCTGCGATCATCAACGGTAAGGCCGGCATCGTGCAAGCCTATCGCACCGGTCGCGGTCGTATCTACATTCGTTCCAAAGCCGAGGTGCTGCAGGATGAGTCCGGCAAGCGGGAAATCATCGTTATCAGCGAATTGCCGTATCAGGTCAACAAGGCGCGCTTGATCGAAAAGATAGCGGAGCTGGTAAAAGAGAAAAAAATCGAGGGCATCAGCGAGCTGCGGGACGAGAGCGACAAGGACGGCCTGCGGGTGGTTATCGAGCTGCGCCGTGGCGAGGTCGGCGAGGTCATCCTCAACAATCTTTATGCCCAGACCCAGATGGAAAACGTTTTCGGGATCAACGTAGTTGCCCTGGTGGATGGTCAGCCGCGTACCCTCAACCTGAAGCAACTGCTGGAGGCCTTCCTGCGCCATCGCCGCGAGGTGGTCACCCGGCGAACTGTCTACCTGCTGCGCAAAGCGAGGGAGCGCGGCCACATCCTCGAAGGGCTGGCGATAGCGCTGGCAAATATTGATCCGGTGATCGAGTTGATAAAGGCTTCTCCCAGCCCGGCCGAAGCCAGGGAGCGCCTGATTGCCAAACCCTGGTCGCCGGGTGATGTGCTCGTCATGCTCGAGCGCAGTGGCGATACAGCCTGTCGGCCCGAGGATTTATCCGACGACTACGGTTTGCGGGACGGGCTCTATCACCTGTCTCCGGCGCAGGCCCAGGCTATTCTCGACTTGCGGCTGCATCGCCTCACTGGCATGGAGCATGAGAAACTGTTGGCGGAGTATTCGGAAAAGCTCGCGGAAATCATCGAGTATCTCGATATTCTCGGCAATTCCAGCAAGTTGATGGCGGTGATTACAGAGGAGCTCGAGGCCGTAAAAGAGGAGTTTGGTGACGAGCGACGCACTGAAATCGTTAGTTCGCGCCACGACCTCACGGTGGAGGACCTGATCACTGAAGAAGACCGGGTGGTGACCATCTCCCGCGGCGGCTACGCCAAGAGCCAGCCTTTGTCAGACTACCAGGCCCAACGGCGCGGTGGCATGGGCAAATCTGCAACCGCGGTCAAGGAAGAGGACTTTGTCGAGCACCTGTTAATTGCCAACACCCACGATGTGATTTTATGTTTCAGTAATGCCGGCAAGGTATATTGGCTCAAGGTGTTCCAGATACCGGTAGCCAGTCGCATTGCCCGGGGTCGCCCGCTGGTCAATCTTTTGCCGCTGGAGGCAGACGAGCGAATCACTTCGATCCTGCCGATACAGGATTATGATGAAAACCAGTTCGTGTTTATGGCCACCTCCCGGGGTACCGTCAAGAAGACACCGCTAAGCGCTTTTTCCAGACCCCGCAGCGCCGGTTTGCGCGCATTGGACCTGGACGATGATGACCACCTGGTGGGAACTGCTATCACTGACGGCAGCTGCGACATCATGCTGTTCAGCTCGAATGGCAAATGCATGCGCTTCAAGGAGTCTGACGTGCGCGCCATGGGCAGAACCGCCAAGGGTGTTCGCGGGATTCGCCTGACCGCCGACAGCCAGGTTATCTCGCTGCTCATTCCGCAGCCGGGCAAGCATATTTTGACAGCGAGCCAGAATGGCTTTGGCAAGCGCACAGAGGTTGCGGATTTTCCCCTCAAGGGCAGGGGCGGGCAGGGCGTGATCGCGCAACAGTGCAGTGACCGCAATGGCAACCTGGTCGGCGCGATACAGGTCGACTGCGGCGAAGAGATGATGTTGATCAGCGACCAGGGTAAATTGGTCCGAACACGCGTCGATGAAGTTTCCCAAAGTGGCCGCAATACCCAGGGCGTCACATTGATTCGGCTGAAGGATGGCGAACATTTGGTCGGTATCGAGCGCATCAATGAGTCTGGCGATGGCGATCTCGACCTGGAACCAGCGGCTGTTGAAAGTGGTCCGGGAGAGGCCAGCGCTGCCCCGGGTGCAACCGATGACGACGCTGGCGCTGGCAAGCCCGCCGATGCCGACGACGAGTAGCTATCTCACCCACCAAAACCAGTTTGCGAGAGGTCACGTGATGACACGTAAATATAATTTCTGTGCTGGCCCTGCAGCGCTTCCCGAGACAGTGCTGCAACAGGCGCAGCAGGAAATAATCGATTGGCAGGGCCATGGTCTGTCGGTGATGGAAATGAGCCACCGCAGCCCTGAGTTTGTAGGCATTGCGCAACAGGCGGAAGCCGATCTTCGCGACTTGCTGAATATCGGTGACGACTATGCGGTTTTGTTTTTGCAGGGGGGTGCGAGCACCCAATTCTCCGCGGTTCCGCTCAATTTGTCGGTCGATGATGCCGTAGTCGACTACGTCAACACGGGTGAGTGGTCCAAGAAGGCGATCAAGGAGGCGCGGCGCTACTGTGAGGTGAATGTGGTGGCCAGTGGTGAGGCGAGCAACTTCAGCGCTATTCCGGCGTTTGCTGATTGGCAGCTCAGCACCAATGCGTCGTACTTGCACTACACGCCCAATGAAACCATTGGCGGGGTGGAGTTTGGCTGGATTCCCGAGGTCGGCGCGCCGCTGGTGGCCGATATGTCATCGACGCTATTGTCGCGTCCGCTGGATGTGACCCGTTTTGGTGTGATCTATGCCGGGGCCCAGAAAAACATCGGTCCGGCGGGCCTGACCCTGGTTATCGCTCGTCGCGACCTGCTCGGACGGGCGCGTGGGATCACCCCTGCCATGCTCGATTACCAGCTGCAGGCAAATGCCGACTCCATGTACAACACGCCGCCAACCTATGCCTGGTATCTGGCTGGCCTGGTCTTTGGCTGGTTGCAACGACAGGGCGGCCTGGGGGCGATGGAGCAGATCAATCGGCGCAAAGCCGAGAAGTTGTACAGTGCTATAGACGCGAGCGATTTCTACGCCAACCCGGTAGCGGTGCCTGACCGGTCCTTGATGAATATCCCCTTCACCCTGGCCGACAGTGCGCTGGACAAGCTTTTCCTGCAGGAGTCTGAGGAGGCGGGATTGCTGAACCTCAAGGGGCACCGCTCCGTCGGCGGGATGCGCGCCAGCATTTACAACGCGGTGCCTGAGCAAGCCGTAGACAATCTGATCGCATTTATGCGTGACTTTGAACAGCGCAACGCCTGATTCCATGACCGAATCGGCGAGCCTTGAAGCACTGCGTCAACAGATCGATGAGCTCGATCAACAAATCCAGCTGCTGGTCAACCAGCGTGCCAGGTGCGCGCAGCAGGTTGCGCAGGTCAAGCAACGCGAGTTTGCGGCCGGAAAACAGGATCAATCCCCGGAGGCAGGCCCCAGCTTTTATCGCCCCGAGCGTGAAGCCCAGGTCTTGCGCAAGGTGATGGAGCGCAACGCCGGACCCCTCGACGAGCTGGCGATGGCGCATATTTTTCGCGAGATCATGTCAGCGTGCCTGGCGCTGGAACGCCCGCTGCAAGTGGCTTACCTCGGTCCCGAGGGTACTTTTACGCAGGCCGCTGCGCTCAAGCATTTTGGCCACGCGGTGATCAATCGGCCGCAGCAGACCATCGCCAATGTTTTTGCCCAGGTCGAATCCGGGGAATGTAGCTATGGGGTGGTGCCGGTCGAGAATTCAACCGAGGGAATGGTGAGCCACACTCTCGATCATTTCATCCATTCGCCGCTTAAAATCTGTGGTGAGGTTGAGCTGCGCATACAGCTGCACTTGCTGGCCGCTCCCGCAGCAGACATCGCCGACATTCGCTGTATCTGTGCCCACCAACAGGCACTAGCACAATGCCGCCACTGGCTGGATCGAAATTGGCCGGGTATAGACAGGGTTGCGGTGAGCAGTAATGGCGAGGCAGCGAGGATGGCTGCGGCGGATAGCGGCATTGTTGCGGTGGCGGGTGACATGGCGGCTGAGCTTTATCATCTCAAGCGTCTCGCCACCAATATCGAAGACTACGCAGACAATACCACCCGGTTTCTCATCATAGGCCGGGAGGCGGTACCTCCCAGTGGTGGTGACAAGACCTCGATTATTGTGTCCAGCCGCAACCAGCCGGGGGCCCTGTTTCATTTATTGGAGCCTTTCGAGCGCGAGGGCGTCGGGCTGACGCGTATCGATACCAGGCCCTCTCGCACCGAGACCTGGGCCTACGTATTTTTCATGGAGTTCGAGGGGCACCAGCAGGAAGCCCACATCCAACGCATTATCAAGGCGCTGCAGGAACAGTCGGTGTCGTTAAAATTGCTTGGCTCCTATCCCAGAGCCGTTATTTAGTCACGGCCAATGCTTGCGGGCCCAGGACTGGACGATGTCAAAACGGTATAGCTACAGACGATTGGTGATTCTCGGCCTCGGCCTGATGGGTGGTTCACTGGCTATGGGCTTGCGTCAGCGGGGCCAGGTCGAACACGTGGTGGCCTGGGGGCGAAGCGAGCCCTCCCTGCGACAGGGTCTGGCGCTGGGCTGTATCGACAGCTTTACCCTCGATCTTGCCCAGGCCCTGCAAGGGGCCGATATGGTGGTCATTGCAACCCCCACATTGGTCGCCGAACAGGTCATGGCACAGTTGCCCGGGCTGCTGGAGCCCTGCAGCGTGGTGACCGATGT
>JAHEGP010000295.1 GCA_024645065.1 Cellvibrionales bacterium
GTCGGTAACGGCCTCGCCCATAATTACGTTATCCGCTTTAAAACCGCTGCCGACAGCCAGCCAAAGCAGATTTTTCAGCGCTTGTCGAAGCTGAGGATTCTGCCCTTAGCGGGGGCGTTATTGTCTCGAATAAGCACACGGGTAATACCGGCAGTGGTTTTGCCGACTATCCGGCAAGTGGTGGCGAAGCACGCTTCACCATCCCTGGCACCCTTGCCGGTGATTACAAGCTCAGCGTTCGTTACGCCAATGGCAGCACAACAGCAAGGGAACTGCGCTTGCAGGTGAATGGCGTGGACCGGGGAATACTGCGTTTTCCGCCCACCGGCAGCTGGTCAAGCTGGGCCAGCCAGAGTTTGCGCATCCCCTTGAATTCGGGAACCAATACCCTTCGCCTGCTGGGCACGCAGGCGCCGGGGCCCAATCTTGATCATGTCAATCTGCGCCTTGAGTCTAACGCGGGTACTGTGTCTGAGGTATCACAGGACGCTATCCCCAAGCCTGCCAATCCGGCGCCCGATTCGGGAGACGCGACCCGCGATACAACGAATAGCCAGCCGCTTGAAGCAGAAGATGCCACGCTGGTTGGCGGCGTCGTTGTCGCGACCAAGCACCCGGGTTATACCGGCAGCGGTTTTGCCGACTACCCCGCCGCTGGTGGCGAAGCGCATTTCACGATGACTGGCACCCTTGCCGGTGATTACGAGCTGGGTTTTCGTTACGCCAATGGCAGCACAACGGCACGGGAACTGCGCTTGCAGGTGAATGGCGTCGATCGGGGAATACTGCGTTTTCCGCCCACCGCCACCTGGTCAAGCTGGGCCAGCCAGAGTTTGCGCATCCCCTTGAATTCGGGAACCAACGCCCTGCGCCTGCTGGGCACGCAGGCGCCAGGGCCTAATCTTGATCATATGCATCCGCGCCTTTTGCCCAATCCAGACGTGATGGTGGAGGCTCCAAAGGCCGTAATTACCGAACCCGTTGATAAAGCGCCAGCCCAGATTGACAGTGTCCCCGCCAGCTTAAGCTACAACAGCCAAACGCTTGAGGCTGAACAATCGTCGCTGGGCGGTGGCGTTGTTGTCGCGACCAAGCACCCGGGTTATACCGGCAGCGGTTTTGCCGACTATCCCGCCGCTGGTGGCGAAGCGCATTTCACGATGACTGGCACCCTTGCCGGTGATTACGAGCTGGGTTTTCGTTACGCCAATGGCAGCACAACGGCACGGGAACTGCGCTTGCTGGTGAATGGCGTCGATCGGGGAATACTGCGTTTTCCGCCCACCGGCGGCTGGTCAAGCTGGACCAGCCAGAGTTTGCGCATCCCCTTGAATTCGGGAACCAATACCCTGCGCCTGCTGGGCACGCAGGCGCCGGGGCCTAACCTTGACCATATTCTCACCAGCCTTGTCGCGAGCGCCCCGCTGCAGTGTGATATCGAGCAATCGCGATCGAGCCGGGTGTCTGCAAACGCAAGCTTCAATGCCGCGCTACAACCAGCCGCAACGTATCGCTGGAATTTTGGCGACCACAGCGCTGAGCAAACTGGCGCCAATGTTTTCCATCGTTTCCTCTCTCCGGGTCGTTACAGCGTGCTGTTAACGGTGTCCAACGGCCAACAAACTCGACAGTGTTCCATAACCCATACAGTCCACCACACTTTAACCGGACAGGCACCAAGCGCTTCCAGCGGCCTGATTATCGATGAGCGAACCGCTCTCGTCTGGAATGTGAATCCGGATAACAATTCTGTTTCTGCCGTGCATCAGCACAGCCATACCAAAGCCTTTGAAGTCTCCGTAGGCCAGGATCCTCGCAGTCTTGCCCAGGCGGGCGATGGCAGCATTTGGGTGACCAACTTTGATAGCGCCAGCGTCAGTATCCTCGATCCCGATGATGGCGCACTCATCGATACCCTTGAGCTGCCCTATGCTTCCCAGCCGGTTGCGATCGCTTTTACACCAAACGGGCAGCGCGCGTTTATAAGCCTGCAGGCGCTGGGGCGCATTATTTCGGTTGAGACCAGCACCCGCGCTGTCGGTGCAGGCATCAATCTTGGACCAGACCCTCAGGGATTGATTCCCAAAGTCAGGGGGCTCGCAGTGTCGGGGGATGGCAATCAATTACTGGCGACGCGATTTATTTCCCAAAATGAATATGCCGAGGTATTCAGCATCGACGCCAATACCCTGCAATGGGTGCGCACCTTCAGGCTGGAGCATGATCCGGGCAACGGCGGCGCCCTTCCCGATGACACCTTTAATAGCCGGGGGCTGCCTAACTATCTCAATAGCGTGCGCATATCACCGGATGGCCGGCGTGCCTGGGTAAGCGCGAAAAAAGACAACATCCAGCGTGGCCTTTTTCGCGATGGCCGCAGGCCGAGCTTTGATTCCACCACCCGCACCATACTGGCACCCCTCGACCTGACCCTTAATCGTGAAATACTCGACCAACGTATAGACCTCAACGATTCTGATCTCGCAATTGCCAGCGTCTTCAGCCCTTTAGGCGATTTGCTGTTTGTGGCGGTACAAGGCAATAACGAAGTGCAGGTGTACGATAGCCACAACGGCGAATTGCAGACCACGATTCGCGTCGGCAGTGCGCCACAAGCGCTCGCCCTGGACAGCAATGGCCAGCTTTTTGTGCACAATTTTTTATCGCGTTCCCTCTCGGTTATCAATGTAACGGGTCTGCTCGATGGCTCCGGCGTGAGCACACCTGTGCTGGCCGCAGTCAACCTGGTTGGCAACGAGGCGCTACGCCCCAATGTGCTCCAGGGTAAACGGATTTTCTACAATGCCAGTAGCCGCGCCATGAGCCGCGACAACTATCTCAGTTGTGCCAGCTGCCATCTCGACGGCGGTGAGGATGGACGGGTGTTCGACTTTACCCATCGCGGTGAAGGTTTACGCAATACCATCTCCCTGCGAGGGCGACGCGGAACGGGCCATGGCCGGGTTCACTGGACGGGCACCTTTGATGAAATCCAGGATTTCGAGAACGACATCCGCGCCCACTTTGGGGGCCTGGGCTTTATGTCGGATGCTGACTTTTTCAGCGGCACGCGCAGTGAGCCGCTGGGTGATCCCAAGGCAGGACCAAGTTTTGAACTCAATGCCCTCAGCGCCTACGTTACGTCGCTCGATGCGGTTCCCGCCAGCCCCTATCGTGCTCAAGGAGGTGAACTCACCGCTGACGGACGGGCAGGCGAAACCATTTATCGCCGCTTGAACTGCGTTAGCTGCCATGCAGGAAGCGATTTTACCGACAGCGCCCGCAACTCGTTGCACGATGTCGACACCGCAGGCCCTGGTTCTGGCGCGCGTTTGGGGCGGGTTCTTACAGGTCTGGATACGCCTACCCTAAAAGGTGTCTGGAATACAGCACCCTATTTACACGATGGCTCTGCCGCTACTCTGTACGACGTCATCGAAAACCTCAACCACGGCAACGCCGCCCTGCTTGGTCAGGCCGAGAAAGACCGGCTCGTCGCCTATCTGCTCCAACTTGATGAAAGCTCAACAAATGTTGAGTGAAAAATCCATTGGAGTTCGTACGCCGACCTTGGGCTGGCTCGGTGGAGAGGCGGTACTGCTCTATAACACCCCACTCTCGACCGAAG
>JAHEGP010000075.1 GCA_024645065.1 Cellvibrionales bacterium
GCCCAGGCACTGTGGCCCTCGGGATAAAGCTGGCGGCCCAAGGATAAAATCGCCTGCTCATCGCTTGTTGGCCTGAGGCGGCCAGACTCCGCGGCCGCGGCGACCACAATCCTGAGGGGACCGATACCCTGAAGCAGCCCGACCAGATAAGCTTCAGCCGGGTTGCTATAACCGCTCAGGATGGCAAAAGCACTCGCCAGCTTTGCCGCCAGGATTATTCGATGCCAGAGGCGATCGTTGAGTGCCTGGCACATGGACGCCCCGGGGTGCTGGCAAAACCGGCGAGCAAGGTCCAATGCGACCGCCTGCACCGCTGACCTTCCCAGTCGCGCTATTGCCTGTTCCATTAGCGGCATTGCCGTGTTACCCGGGTCCAATTGTTCAGCACTCATCGATAGCAATGAAGCGCTTAACACCGGATCGAGTAAAATCAGTCGCGCCAGTTCTTCATCCCTGGACTGCGAATCCTGGCAGAGATCCAGCACGGCCAGCAAGGTCTGGCTGGTCGCGGGCAATTCCTGCAAGGAATACTGGCCTGAAATCTCTGCTTGATCGCCCATTGCCTGCACCGCTGTTATTCGAGTTTGTACCCGGCCTGACACAAGGAAAAGTTGGGATAGCCGGGGCTTGCAGCTCTTGATCTATCCTGGCTTCGCCGATCCAGTAAGACCTGCGGCCTGATGGATATTGGCTCCATCCTCGCTCGCTAAACCGGTTTGGATGAGGCTCTGGCTTCTATCAGACTGAAGAGATATTTTCTTGAATTTACAACAGCTTGCACAGGCAACTTTGCCCACATTATTCACGCTTTGTGCTACTACTTTGCCGTTTTATTCGCTGGCGGCTCCACGTACGCTCAGACACTTTGAGCACCCGGCCCGAAGCCAGGCAAACCTATGAGTAGTAATCTCAGCCGGACTTTGCACCCCCTCACTGCGCCAGCCGGAAGAGCGCGCTACCTCACCGTTTGCAGCGGAGCCGACAATGTCGGCAGGTCCAGTTTGTGCATCAACCTCGCCATTGCATTGGCGCGTGATGGCAAACGGGTTTGTATCCTCGATACCGACCCAAGCATCAGCAATGCCCACCACCTTTTGGGCATCAGCCCCGCATACAGCCTGGTCAGTGTCGCGCGAGGGGACTGCAACATGCGCGACGCAATCAACAATGGCCCGGGGGGCATAATGCTGTTGCACGATGGTGGCTATCGCGCCGAGGTCGAAAAACTAAAGGAGTCACAACAGCGACAGTTGCTGCACCAATTACAGGCCTGGCAGCAACAACTCGACATCGTACTGATTGACACTTCGGCCACTGACGCAAGCGGTCTTGAGGCGTGGATAAGCATCGCCGACAGCTTGCTGATGGTTCTCGTGCCGCAATCCCGCTCCCTGAGCCAAAGCTTTTCACTATTGAGCCAACTCAGCCCGTCAGGAAAAAAGAAGCCGATGCATGTTGTTGTCAATCGCAGTAGTGGCTCAAACCAGGCGGGGGCGATCTTCGAGAAATTCAGCTCTACGGTGAAAAAGTACCTCGATACCAGGCTCCAGTACTGCGGCCACATTGAGAGTGACGAAAACATTCGCAATAGCGTCGCACTGCAGTACCCCGTTGCCTTGTACGACCGGGAAGACCCTTCCTGTGCGCGCATTTTCGATCTGGCCGCTGCCCTGCACGACCAATGGACAGGGGTCGAACCCGTCGGCCTGGGACTGGTCGACCTTGTCGCCGCCAGCATCCAGCAACAGCGCGTCGACCAGCCGCTCTGGCCGGAGCATTCAGACACTCACCAGGTAACAGGGGGTAAGGCACAATTCCTGCAAACCCCAGCCCTGGCCGACGAACTCATCGACCGTGGACTTCTGGGGCCGGAAGAACTCAAGCAGGTGATTGAAGCCCTGCTCGCCACCGCCCACCATGAATTTCCGGCGACTTTTCCAGGTCCACGCGGGAAAGCCAAAACCCGGGTCGATGAGGGTAACGACGGCCAACGCGCCTTGCTTGACAAACTGCGACAGAGCCGTCCAGAGGGCCTGACCCTCGACCAGTTACTGTATGACCATGTCAGGCGCAAGTAGCCTCATCATGGGGTCGGTGATGTCAACACCGTAATCTCAACACCGTGATAAAAACAGCGTGATCTCAACACCGGGAAATCCAGCGACTTCGTGCCGCAGATTCCAGCGCCAACGGGGGACGCCTACCCCGCCTGGCGCGCACAAACAACTGGCTTTGACAGTATAAATCGCTCACTATAATGTAAATCGAAAGCAAGCCATTTATTCGCCATGGTCGCCAGCAAGCAAAGTCTTCATCCCAACTCCTATTACCTCGCTTCAGCAGGCTACCAACAGCAATGGCCCCGTCTGCAACAAAAAATCCACTGTGACGTTTGCATTATCGGCGGCGGTTTCACCGGGGTCAGCAGCGCCCTAAACCTGGCGGAAAAAGGATTCAAGGTGGTCCTGCTCGAGGCTCATCACATCGGTTGGGGAGCGAGCGGCCGCAATGGCGGGCAGGCGGGTGGCATGCCGCGCCAGGACCAGGAAGAACTCGAGAGTGCATACGGTAAAGACATCGCCCGCCAGCACTGGGATCTCAATCAGGCCGCCCTGGCGGAAATGAAGCATCGAATAGCCAGGCACGATATTGCCTGCGACTGGAAAGACGGGATTGCAACAATATGCCGGCGCCAGGGCGAGGAGCAATGGTACCAACAGTATGCGGCCAGTCTGCAACGGCGCTACGATGCTGATTTTATTGAATTCCTGCCGGCCAACAGGATGTCTGAACTACTGGAGACTCCCTCCTGTTTCGGTGGCATGGTGGATCATCGCAGTGGACACATTCATCCACTCAACTACACTCTGGGCCTCGCCGTCGCAGCAAGCGCTGCAGGGGCTGACATCTTTGAATATTCACCCGTACAGTCCTACCACGGCGACGCCAGTGGCTGCAGCGTGGTCACGGCTCGCGGCGTGGTCACCTCACGCTATCTGGTACTCGGATGCAATGGCCATCTGGAAAGGCTTGAACCGGGGGTGGCCGGCAAGATCATGCCCATCAACAATTTCATCCTGGCCACCGAGCCATTGAGCCAGCATCTGGCCGACTCCGTGAGTCGCCTGGACTACGCGTTTCATGACGCCCGCTTTGTGGTGAATTACTGGCGCCTATCCGCAGACAAGCGACTGTTGTTCGGTGGCGGTGAAAACTACACCCGCCGCTTTCCCGCTGATATCAAGCGGTTCGTGCGCAAATACATGCTCGAGGTCTACCCCCAGTTGGCCGACGCCAGAATCGATTATGGCTGGGGCGGCACACTGGCCGTCACCATGAATCGAATGCCACATTTTGGTCGAATCACGGATAAGAATGTTTATTTTGCCCAGGGCTACTCTGGCCACGGCGTCGTCCTCGCCAGCTTTGCAGGCAAGCTGATCGCAGAGGCTCTAGCGGGTGATGCCGAGCGCTTCGATGTCATGGCCAGGGTACCCATCCCCACCTTCCCCGGCGGAACATTGTTACGCTGGCCCGGCCTGGTCGCGGCGATGTTCTATTACGGATTGCGGGATCGTTTTGGCCTGTAGCTGGATTTTCCGGGGCGCTGCGTCAGGTGTGTCGTGCGCTCCAGTGATTCAGAAATGAAAGGGCGAGTCATCCCTGGCTCCCCCTCTAATACAGCAAACCGCTATTTTGCAGCTTTTACCTTGGTCCAGATACGCGTTTGCACGCGATCGATCTTGGGCGGCGTAACGACAAAGGTGTAAAGCTTTTTCTCGACATCGGGTGACGGATAGACGGTGGTGTCCTCCACGATTTCCTGCTCGATAAATTTCTTTGATGGAGGCACCGCATTGGGGTACCAGACGTAATTGGTGATGTCTGCCATGATCTCCGGGCGCAGCAGGAAATTGAGGAATTTATGGGCATTTTCAGGATGGTCGGCATCTTTGGGAATCGCCAGCATATCGAACCACATACCGGCTCCTTCCTTGGGAATCACATACACTACCTCAACACCATTTTCGGCTTCCTCCGCCCGTTCTGCCGCCTGGATCACGTCACCGGACCACCCCAGCGCCAGGCAGATATCACCGTTAGCCAGGCCATTGATGTATTGCGACGAGTGAAAATAGCGAATGAAAGGCCGAATCTCAAGCAGCTTGTCCTGAACCTTGCCCTGCATCAAAGCGGCATCCAATGAATTCGGATCTTCACCCAGGTAGTTGAGAGTGGCTGGAATGACCTCATCCGGAGCATCCAGCATGGCGACACCACAGGACTTCAACTTGGAGACATACTTGGGGTCGAACAACAGGTCCCAGCTGTCCATCGGCGCATCGTCTCCCAGCGCTTTCTGGACTGCCTGGACGTTGATTCCAAGCCCGGTAGTACCCCAGAGGTAGGGAATGGAGTGCTGGTTGCCAGGATCAGCATTTTCCAGCTTTTTCATCAATACTGGATCGAGATTCTTGTAGTTGGGGATTTTCGAGCGGTCGAGTGGTCGGAAAACACCTGCCTTTATCTGCCGCGCCAGAAATGCCGAAGAGGGCACAACGATGTCGTAGCCGGTCTTACCCGATAGCAACTTGGCTTCCAGCACGCCGTTGTCGTCAAATACGTCGTAGGTGACTTTGATGCCGGTCTCTGCAGTAAATTTCTCCAGAGTGTCCTCGGCAATATAGTCGGACCAGTTATATACGTTCAGTATTTTCTCTTCTTCAGCCAGGCTTACCCCCGATAGCGCCAGGGAACTCGCGGCGATTAGTCTTGCAATGGTTTTCATCATAATCCCTCAGTGATTGCACAGATAATCCCGAAGCTTATTGGTCCTCTCCTGCATCGGGATCACTGCAGGCCGGACGTCGCTACTAGACCATTTCCTGCTGCCGCTTTGCGGCCTGCAAATCTGCAAGCCGCTTGTGCTCCTGGCGTCGCATCAGCCACCACCCAACAAAGGTCAGTGATGCGATCCCGGTTACCAGTAGTGCCGAGAGTGCATTGACCTTGGGGCTGACGCCCATGCGGACGCTGGAGAACACCTCCATTGGCAAGGTGGTGGAACCGGGACCCGACACGAAACTTGCGATAACCAGATCATCCAGTGACAGGGTAAAAGCCAGCAGCCAGCCGGCAACCAGCGCCGGCGATACTATCGGCAGGGTAATCAGGAAGAAAACCTTGAGGCGATTGGCGCCAAGATCGAGTGCCGCTTCTTCCAGGGACTGGTCCATTTCCCGCAGCCGCGAATTCACCACCACGGTGACATAGGCCATGCAAAACGTGGTATGGGCGATCCAGATCGTGGTCATACCTCGCCCGCCGGGCCAACCGATAAACTGGTCGAGACTGACAAACAGCAGCAACAGGGACAGGCCGGTGATGACTTCCGGCATAACCAACGGAGCCGTAATCATACTGGTAAACAGGGTCTTGCCCTTGAAGCCACCAAAGCGAACCATTACCAGTGCCGCCATGGTACCCAGAACCACTGCGGAGGTGGCGCTCATAAAAGCGATGCGCAAGCTGACACCCACAGCTTTCATCATCTGGCGATCACTGAACAGTTCACCGTACCACTTTAGCGAGAAACCCGACCATACCGTAACGAGGCGACTCTCATTAAAGGAATAGACGATGAGCACGATGATGGGCACATACAGGAAGGCGAATCCCAGCGCCAAAATACCCCAGGACAGCGCTTTTTGCCAACTGCTATGCATCTTCCCTGCCCTCCAGGTCCCTTGCCTGGTAGCGGTGGAAAAGCGTCAGGGGTAAAACCAGCAGCAGCAGCATCACAACGGCGACCGCAGCGGCGCCGGGCCAGTTCCTGGCATTGAAAAACTCCGCCCATAGCAGCTTCCCGATCATGATCGAGTTCGGGCCACCCAATAGCTCGGGAATCACGAACTCGCCCACCGCGGGAATGAACACCAGCATCGAGCCCGCTATCACACCACCGATACTCAAGGGTAGGGTGATGCGCAGGAAACTGGTCCAGGGTTTGGCACCGAGGTCAGCTGAGGCCTCCAACAAGCTGTGATCATGTTTAACAAGATTGGCGTAAATTGGCAGCACCATAAACGGCAGATAGGCATAGACGATCCCGATATACACTGCGGTGGGTGTATGCATGATTGCCAGTGGCTGATCGATCACCCCCAGCCACAGTAACAGATTATTCAAAAGACCATTGCCCTTGAGAATACCCATCCAGGCGTAGATGCGCACCAGGAACGACGTCCACGACGGCATAATGACCAGCATCAGACAAACGTTGCGCGTATGGGGCGGCATACGGGAGATGACGTAGGCTATCGGATAGCCCAACAGCAGGCAAAAGACCGTCGAGAAGAATGCGATCTTGATCGAGGTCAGGTAACCCTTGAGGTAAAGGTCGTACTCGACGAGATCCTTGTAATTGAACAGATTCAGGCTGAGGGTCAGCATATCTTCCGCCCATTCCACCAGGTTGGTGAAAGGGGGCTGGGCCAACTGGCTTTCCGCGAAGCTGATTTTGAAAACGATGGCAAAGGGCGCGAGAAAAAACAGCAGCAGCCAGATAAAGGGCACTGCGATAACCAGCGACCTGCCGGGGCGCCATATCTTGCGTTCCGCGGCCGCTTTCATGAATAAAGCACCACGGCGCAGCTGTCTGACCAACTGACGAAGACTTCGTCGCCCCAGGTGATACGCTGCTGCTCATCGCTCGCGATCTGGCGATTGGAATTGGCGACCGAGGCAAGGACCTTGAAGCCGGATGGAAGGCGCACATGATAAACCGAGTGACTGCCCAGATAGGCAATGTCCTCGACAACTCCTCTCGCCTTGTTGTGAGCCTGCGCCGGCTCAGTGCGGCTGATGTTGATTTTTTCCGGCCGTATCGCCACTGCCAGTGCCATACCTTCGGACCCGACAATGCCGTGAGCGATGTAGATATTGCTTTCGAGGCTGTCACTTGCAATTTCAACGTAACCCACTTCATCGACCACCAGCTCACCCTCAAACAGGTTAACCGAACCGATGAACTCAGCCGTCATACGGCTGTTGGGTCGCTCGTAGACTTCCATGGGGCTGCCGACCTGGCTCAAAATCCCGGCATTCATGATACCGACTCTGTCCGCCATGGTCATCGCCTCTTCCTGATCATGGGTAACCATAACGCAGGTTACCCCGACCTTCTCCAGGATGTTGACAATCTCCAGTTGCATCCGGGTACGCAGTTTTTTGTCCAGCGCTCCCATGGGCTCGTCGAGCAACAGCAACTTGGGAGACTTCGCCAGGCTCCTTGCCAGTGCTACACGCTGTTGCTGACCACCTGACAGCTGGTGCGGTTTGCGCTTGGCATAGGCTTCCATCTGCACCAGGCCGAGAACCTCAGCGACCTTGTCGGCGATTTGCTGCTTCGGCATCCTGTCCTGCTTGAGGCCGAAGGCGATGTTGTTCTCCACAGTCATGTGGGGAAACAGCGCATAGGACTGGAACATCATGTTCATCGGCCGCTGGTATGGCGCCAACCGGGCCATGTCCTCGCCTTCTAACAGGATAGATCCTGCGCTGGGTTTCTCGAAGCCTGCCAGCATTCGCAGCAATGTCGTTTTGCCACAGCCCGACGCGCCCAGCAAAGCAAATATCTCCCCCTGGTAAATATCGAGATCTACGTTATTCACCGCAAGCGTTCCGTCGAAGTCTTTGCTCACACCGCAAATCTGCAGCTGGACCTTCTTCTGTTTAGCCTTATTTTCAGGCAATGCCATGTAAGACACTCTCCCCTGGAGATTGATGCGCCATTATTGATGCGCCATTACAGTGCAAGCGACTCAGGCGATGCCCTTTGTCGCAGCAGCCTGGTCAAGACTTAACCGGGTCAAACTGATCATTTCATCGATCTGCGGCTTGTCCATAACCAACGACGGTGAAAACAGCATAGTGTCTCTGGTCGCGCGCAAAATCAAGCCATTTGCAAGGGCGTAGTCACGACACAAACTACCCATGTCTCCCCGCGGTTGAAAAAAACTGCGGCGACTTTTATCCGCCACTAATTCCAGTGCACCAATCATGCCAACGGAGCGGGCTTCGCCCACCAGGGGATGTTCGCCAAGTTCAGCAAGGCGCTGCTGGAAATAGGGGCCGGTGTCGTTGGCGACCCTGTCGATGATACCTTCCCGGTGCATCAGCCTGATATTGGCTGCCGCCACCGCGGCGCAAACGGGATGGCCCGAATAGGTATAGCCGTGGGCAAATTCACCGCCTTTCTTTATCAGGCTATGGGCAACCCGGTCTGAAACCAGCACCGCGCCAATTGGCAGGTACCCCGATGACATACCCTTGGCAACCGCCATCAAGTCAGGCTCGATGCCAAAAGTATCCGAGCCGAACCAGCGGCCCGTTCGCCCGAAACCGCAGATGACCTCATCAGCAACCAACAGGACATCATATTTCTTGCAGATAGCCTGCACCGCGGGCCAATAGCTTGCAGGTGGAATTATGACCCCGCCGGCACCCTGGATCGGCTCGCCGATAAAAGCTGCCACTTTGTCCGGGCCCAGCTCGAGTATTTTATTCTCCAATTCCGCAGCGGCGCGCAGGCCAAATTCCCCGGGGCTGAGATCACCGCCCAGTTCGTACCAGTAGGGCTGCATAATGTGATGAATATTGGGTATCGGCAGGCCACCCTGCTTGTGCATGTAATCCATGCCCCCGAGGCTTGCGCCCGCCATCGTGCTGCCATGGTACGCATTGTGGCGAGCGATAATATTTACCCTCCCCGGTTGCCCCTCAAGGTCCCAGAAACGGCGTACCATACGCACAATCGTATCGTTGGCCTCGGAACCCGAGCCGGTAAAAAAGGAGTAGTTGAACTGGGGCGCCGAAACTTCAGCGAGCAGCTCGGCCAGCTCCAGTGCCGGTGGTGTTGCGGTATTGAAAAAGCTGTTGTAGTAAGGCAATTGCTGCATTTGCTCCGCGGCAGCAACAGCCAGCTCGCTGCGCCCATAGCCCATATTGACACACCATAGCCCGGCAAAACCGTCCAGCAGGCGATTATCATCACTGTCCCATAGATACACACCCTCGGCCCGGGTGATAATGCGACTGGCGCCGGCATTGAGGCGAGTCAGGTCGGTGAAAGGGTGAAGAAAGTGACTGCGGTCCAATGCCTGCCATTGAGCAGTGGAATACTGGCGGGATGAGGCCATGGCGTCTCTACTTTTATCAAACGTTAAGCAACAGGAACTCCCGCTCCCAGGAACTGATCACTTTGAAGAAGGTTTCATACTCCTTGCGCTTGATCGAGCCATAGGCCGAGATGAAGCGTTCGCCCAGTATATCCTTGATGGGGTCGCTCTGGTCCAGCATGTCGAGGGCCTGGCTCAGGCTGCGCGGCAGGGCAAAGGGAGAATCGTAGGCAGACGTCGTCAAGGGATCGGAGGGTGTCAGGCCTTCCATAATACCGAGGTAACCACAGGCAAGAGATACGGCGAATACCAGGTAGGGATTCGCGTCAGCGCCGGCGAAGCGATTCTCGAGTCGGGTGTTCTCGGATTTGTCGATCGGGACTCTCAGGCCACAGGTGCGGTTGTCAAAACCCCAGTGCACATTAATCGGTGCGGAATGATCACGGGCAAAGCGCCTGTAAGAATTGACATTGGGTGCAAACAGGGCCGAGGCCGCGGGTGCATACTTCTGAATCCCGGCGATGTAACTCAAAAACAGCTTGTTCGGTTTGCCATCCTTGCCAACAAAAATATTGGTGCCGGTCTCCTGGTCAAGCAGACTTTGGTGGATATGCATGGAACTACCCGGCTCCGCCTCCATGGGCTTTGCCATAAAAGTGGCATAGACATCATGCCGCAGCGCCGCCTCGCGCATGGTGCGCTTGTAAAAGAACACCTGGTCCGCAAGGTCCAGGGCATCGCCGTGAATGAAATTGACTTCCATCTGGGCTGCGCCAGACTCATGGATGAGAGTGTCCAGGTCCAGCTCCATGGAGTCGCAGAAGTCGTACATGTCCTCAAACAGCGGATCGAATTCGTTGACCGCATCGATGCTGTAGGACTGGCGGGCAGTTTCAGATCGGCCAGAGCGACCTACCGGGGGGCGAAGCGGCGTGTCGGGGTCAGTGTTGCGTTGGACCAGGTAAAACTCGACTTCAGGAGCGATGACTGGACACCAACCCTTGTTCTTATACAGTCGCAGCACTCGCTGCAAAATGCTGCGCGGCAGCAACGGATCCGGGTGCAGTTCGTCAAGCCCGCAGATAACCTGGGCGGTCGGGTCTTTCACCCAGGGTACGACTCTAATCGACTGGTAATCCGGCTTGAGTACCATATCGTACTCGCGGGGATCTATAATTTTGTAAAACTCGTCAGGCCAGTCGCCGTTGACGGTCTGGACAAAGATGCTCTCGGGCAGACGCATCCCCTCCTCACGAAAAAAGCGCCCTGGGGGTATTATCTTGCCCCGTGCATTGCCGGTTATATCCGGCACCAGGCATTCGACTTCAGTTATACCGCGCTCGCGAAACCATTTTTCTATCGATTCCATTGCCATGGAAAATCTCCTTGAAGGGAGTTGCCGGGCACGATTAACTGTTTGGTCGCTCGGAAACACCGCGCTAACATACAGCTTGAATTTTATTTTTTCAATACACGCAGGTTCCGCCACTTAACTGGAGCGCCATAATGTACACTATCGTGCACGGTGGCATCATCGCGCTATGTCGCTTACCCTCATAAGTAAACCATAACGGGTGACCCTATTGTCTGATATCGCCAAGCAGTTCCTTCAGGACCATCCCGAGACCGCCTTTGTTGACATCATGATTGCAGACATCAACGGGGTATTGCGCGGCAAGCGACTGGAGGTAGCGAGCCTTGCCAAGGTTTACGATGGCGAGTTCCTCATGCCTATTTCAATGTTTGCCACCCAGATTACGGGCGACTGTGCGGAGGAAACCGGCCTGGTGCTGGAGACCGGCGACCGTGACCTGACCTGCTTGCCTGTTGACGGTACACTTTGCGCCAGTCCCTGGCAAAGCAAGCCCATGGCCCAACTGATGGTTGCCATGCAGGATGATGACGGGGATGCACTACCCTTCGATCCACGCCAGGTTCTGGCCCGGCAAGTCCAGCAACTTGCCGAGCGTGGCCTGACCGCCGTGGTTGCACTCGAGCTGGAATTCTATCTGTGTGATCGTAAGCGCGATCCTCATGGCAAGCCGCAGCCCCCCATATCCCCGGTCACCAATGTACGCGACAATGATACCCAGGTATACGGATTGATCGAGTTGGACGACTATCAGGCATTGGTCGATGACATTACCTCCATCGCCAGGGCCCAGGGAATTCCAGCCACCACGGCGGTCGCTGAGTACGCACCGGGGCAGTTCGAGATTAATTTGCAGCATGTCGCCAACCCCGTGCTGGCATGCGACCATGCGGTTTTGCTCAAGCGACTCATCAAAGGTGTCGCGGCGCGTCACGGTTATGACGCCAGTTTTATGGCCAAGCCCTATAGCCACATGGCCAGCAGTGGGTTGCACGTTCATATCAGCCTGCTGGACAATGCTGGCGCGAACATTTTTCGCGACGGTCCCGACAGCACGATGCTAAAGCATGCAGTTGACGGCCTATTGAGAAACATGAATGATTCCCTGCTGTTATTTGCTCCCCATGGTAACAGCTACCACCGCTACGAAAGTGGGGGCTATGTCCCCATGGCGCCCGGCTGGGGATTTAACAACCGCACCGTTGCAGTGCGCATTCCGGGCTCAAAACCGGACAGTACCCGGATCGAACATCGCCTGGGTGGAGCCGATGCCAACCCCTACCTGGCTACCGCCGGCATCATCGCCGGCATCCTCGACGGGCTTGAGCAGAAGAAAATGCCGCCACCTGCTATCGCGGGTAACGCCCATAAACAGCTGTCGCCATCAATTCCCGCCACCTGGCGCGCCGCCATGGATGGCTTTGCCAGCAGCGCTTTTTGCCGCACTTCTCTCGGGGAGCAATTCTGTGATGTCTACGCTGCGCTAAAGCGCGCGGAATGGAAAATGTACCGACGCATCATCCCGGCTTTCGAGTACGACTGGTACTTCCGCACGACCTGATCTTGCGATCGACCGGCAGCTGATGCCCGGTTCG
>JAHEGP010000296.1 GCA_024645065.1 Cellvibrionales bacterium
GTCTGTTCACATCAAGCCCAAGTCGATGTCTGTACTGGCACGCCTGGTGGCGGCTGACGGTGAGCCGGTATCGAGAAACGACCTGTTCGATGCGGTGTGGCCCGGGGGTGAGGTCTCTGACGACACCCTGACCAAGTGTATCGTCGAATTGCGCAAGGCCTTCGCTGATACCGCACGGGAATCCAGGTTTATTGAAACCATTCCCAAATTCGGGTTCCGCCTGGTAGTGCGGGCCGAGCCACTGGAAGAGAGCTCCCCGGAACCGGTCAGTTCATCTCCAGCGACTGGAATGCCCGCCCCTGGCGCCTCCCCCCGGCGCCGGCCGGTAATGTTGCTGCTCCTGGGAGCAGTGCTGCTGCTCGGTCTATTGCTGGCTGTCGACAGCTCCCGGGCCTGGCTGACGGAGGCGGGCGTCACCCTGTACCTGAAGACCGCGGCGATCCTCGTGCCATACAGCCTGGAGCAGGAGCCCGGTATCGCCGTGCTGCCCTTTGCGAATATGAGCGACGAGGCCGGCAACGAGTATTTCAGCGACGGCATATCCGCGGAGATTATCAACCTGCTCGGGCGCGCCAATCGCCTGCCGGTCACTTCGCGCAACTCCTCGTTCCAGTTCAAGGGCCAGAACAGGGACATCAAGGAGGTAGGGCGCCTGCTGGGCGTCACCCATGTGCTGGAAGGCAGCGTGCGCAAGGCAGGCGGCAGGGTCCGGGTGACGACCCAATTGATCGACACCGGCACTGGTACGCAAATATGGTCCGGGGCCTATGAAAAGGATTTGAGTGACATTTTTGCCCTGCAGAATGAGATTGCCGAGAATATCGTCGTTCATATCGACGCTGTTCTAGGCGAAGAAATCACCCCGTTGCCGAGAATCTTGCCGCCGACGAGGCCCGTGATAGTCCGCCGCACTGCCAATCTCGAGGCTTACGACCTCTACCTCAAGGGAATCCAGAAGCTGAAGAGCGGCAACCCGATTCCGATAGAACAGGCCGCCGGCTATTTTGATGCGGCCATCGCGCTCGATGATAACTATGCCGATGCCTGGGCGGCAAAGGGCCTGTCCCTCTATGTGCTGGGGAGGACCGGTTATGGCCACCCGAATATTCCGGCCTCGGTATATCCCGGCGCCATCGCCGCCTTCGAGAGAGCGCTGGAGATTGAACCCGGCCATGCCACGGCTACGGGCTGGCTGGGCGTTACCCTGATCGTGAACGACTACCAGTGGGAACAAGGTATGCGACTGATGAAACAGTCTATTGCCCGGAATCCCAACGATGCCGAACTGCTGGCCGTGTACGCCATGCACCTGAACCTGATGCAGATGGAAGGCGCAGAGGAGATGCTTTTCCGGGCTTTCCGTCTCGATCCTCTGGGTATTATCCCGGTCAGTGTGCGTGCCAGGGCTTTGTTCATGGCTGGTCGGGTATTGGATGCCACCGCTCTGGCAGAGCTTGGCTTGATGAATGACCGGGATGGCTACGCGGCCAATTTTAATGCCGCACTTACGAACATTCTAATCGGTCGGCTGGATGCCGCTGAACAGGATCTCAACAAGGCGCGGAAGGTGGCACACCCGGTTGACCTGAGTATTGAGGCCTTGCAGTGGGTGATCGACGACCGGCGTGGCTTGGCTTCGATGCCGCCAGTAGCCCAGCAGATGAAACGCATGCAAACAGAGCGCCTGAGTTTCTTTGTGGAACGAGGCAAGGTTTTGCAATGGGAAGATGCGGCAACCATCCTGGCCGCGTTCGAACTGGGCATCGAGCAGCGCCACCCGGAAATGCGCGATATTCTCTTTGGCCCCAAACCGGCGTTGCTGCCGGAAGCGGACTGGCAGCGCTTGAAGGAGATCACCGGTGTCGCGCAATTCCAGCGAGCGCATCGGGGTATCCTCGCCTCAGGCAGGGACTCTACCCGGTGACCTCAGCCGCCGGCTTCTCAACGACAAACACCAGAAACGGCCACAGCGGAACGCCGATACGCTTCGAAAAAAGTACTTTGGCGCCCGCGCGCTCCAGGGCGGGGAGGACCGCAACCGGTCTGCAACCCATCGACAGCGAGGGCAGGTGCCAGAGCAGGTTCTCAACCCCGTTTGCCAGACGTTTTATCATTGGCTTTTCGGGTTCTGCTGAATGGGCAACGGCCAGCTTGCCGCCGGGTCTGGTAACCCGATAAAGCTCCAGTACCCCCTGCCGCGGGTCATAAAGCGGACAGACGCTATAGGTTGAGAGAACGACATCGAACTGGTCGCTGTCAAAGGGCAGGTGCATGATATCGCCGGTCTGAAATTCAACACGGTCCTGCAAACCAGCCTCATTGACCTTTTGCCTGGCCACCGCCTGCATTTCCTCACTCAGTTCAAACAGCATTACCTTGCCATGTGGCCCCACTTTCCCGGCTGCCATTAGCCCGGTTGTGCCGGTGCCGGACCCGCAATCCAGTACGCTATCGCCTTCCCTTACCGTTTTCTCTACAACCAGCTTCCTGCCCCGCTGGTCAGACCTGCCAGTGGACAGTGCGTGCTGGTAATCATATCGCTTTGCGATACGGGCGTAGATGCTTCTCAGTTCCTCCAGGCTCAACCCGTCGCGCACTTGATCGCTCCCTGTCTGCAACATGACCGGTTCGGATCCGGACCCGTTGCGTTGAACAATAAAACACTGGCTCTGGTCTTGCACCTGTGAGCGTTATCATCAGGTATAGCAGAGAACCGTTGTTCTGGCCCGGTTTCGATTCGAGCGGATAACCCCTTCTACCAGACGCCGGCGTCAGCTCAGGTTCGCAAGAAACGATTCTGCCCGTTGCAAGTGCTGATTCCGCCTGGCGGTATCCATTTTTTTCACCATGCTGCACATCATCGCCCACCGCGGGTTCCTGCCAAGTTCGTCTGCGTGGTTCCACAGCCATCGCCAGTACAGGCCATCCCAGGTTTCGCACCAGTCACCAGCCCTGTAATGGCTCATCTTGCGGATGTAGGAGGACCCCGAGAAGTACGGTTTCGTCGTGATCAGGCCACCGTCGGCGTTCTGGCTCATCGCGTAGGCATTGGGCACCATCACCCAGTCGTAGCTGTCGATGAACATGGCCATGAACCACCGGTATATTTCATCGGGATCGATTTCGCACAGGAACATGAAACCTCCCAGCACCATAAGCCGCTCGATGTGGTGGCAGTAGCCGGTCTCCAGAATGCGGTTAATCGTGTCGTCGATCGGCGCGATACCGGTGGTGCCGCGGTAAAACGCAGCAGGCATAGCGCGATGGTGCTGCCAGTGATTGGTGGTGCGCATCCTGACACCGATATCTTCATAGGTCGCCCGCATGAATTCACGCCAGCCAATCACCTGGCGCACAAAACCCTCCAGCGAATTCAGTGGCACGCTATTTTTTTTCGCGTGGCTCAAGACCGCTTTTATTATCTCGTCCGGGGTAAGCAGCCCCGTATTCATCGCCGGGGTCAGTACGCTGTGCCAGAGCCAGGATTCTCCCTCGACAATCGCGTCCTCGTAGTCGCCAAAGTGATCGAGGCGATTTTCCAGAAAGTGCGTCAGCCATCGGCGTGCCGCCCGGTGAGAGCTTGGATAATAAAGCTTGTCCAGGGAACCGGGGTTT
>JAHEGP010000076.1 GCA_024645065.1 Cellvibrionales bacterium
CTGGACGAATCGCAAAAACAAGAGCAGATCAACACCGCCAACACCATTATCCAGCGTTACTGTCAATAAACCTAGATTCCGCAGTCGAACGCTGCAATAGCCGGTAAGAGATTGATATCTTTACGAAAAAATGCGGATTACTGTGCGCCCTATGGGTGAGCCCAGAGACGCTGCACGGTTTCTCGAAAAACCCCAAAGCGCCAGGACGTCGTTATCACTCCTGGCAAGGGCTCTGCCGGGTGCGGCCCAAGCCATTGCCGGCGAGCGATGCCTTGCCTGTGATACGGCATTCCGGCACTCCGGGGTTTCCCGATAATTCCGTGCCCAACTGCGGATTCCAGGTTAAATGATAGAGACGATTTTGCTGGTCTGGGGTCAGTCTCACGGACAGGGTGGCAGCATCAAGGCGCCTGGCAATCTGCCAGCCGCTACAGCCGTGCACCATTAACGCCAGGCAGCAAAAAAAGTGCCCGTTTTTGGTGCGTCCGGAATCAAGCCTCCCCCGGGTGGCGCCCGTTCCTGGTGAGTATTCAAGCACGGCGATCACGGAGTCTGCCGCTTTCACGAGATTGGCATGCATCCTGCAAATGGGTAATCCCGAAACAGGCTTTTCGGGGCTTGCGCTGAGTCTGGTTCGGCCCGTGTAGGGGTATGACCCCTCGACACTGATGCGCCAGGCCGCGCCTGCTGCACGGCTGATGATGCCGCAGCGAATCGCTGTTCCCGGCAGGGCCCGGGGGCGGGAAACCGCGGCCAGCAAGCCGGGCCCGGCTCAGGGAAGCCGGCTTGAAGCAAACCCCGAGTAAGCGCGCTCAACAACTACTGGAGATTGATGATGACCCGTCTAATGATGAAGATTACAGGGCTGTGTGCCCTGATAGTTGCGCTGGCACTGCCGACAAGCGCGCTGGGTGCCGAGCGCAGTCAATTCAGCATTGCCTGGTCGATTTACGTCGGGTGGATGCCCTGGGACTACGGCGCCAATGCCGGTATCGTCAAAAAATGGGCGGACAAATACGGGATCGAAATCGACGTGGTGCAAATCAACGATTATGTCGAGTCCATCAATCAATATACTGCGGGCCAATTCGACGGTTGCGCCATGACCAACATGGACGCGCTGACCATTCCCGCCGCTGGCGGAGTCGATTCCACGGCTTTGATCATCGGCGATTTTTCCAACGGCAACGATGGGGTGGTCCTCAAGGGCAAGCAGTCCCTCGCCGATATCAAGGGGCAGTCGGTAAATCTGGTGGAACTGAGTGTTTCACACTACCTGCTGGCGCGGGGCCTGGAAACGGTAGGGCTGGCAGAGAGGGATATCAAGGTCGTCAATACTTCCGATGCCGATATGGTTGCAGTTTATGGTACCGATTCGGTAACTGCGGTCACCACCTGGAATCCGTTGCTGAGCGAGATTGCGGCTATGCCAAATTCCCACAGGGTGTTTGACTCCAGCCAAATCCCCGGCGAAATTATCGACCTTTTGGTGGTCAACACCGAGACCCTGCAAGCGTATCCGCAGTTTGGCAAGGCGCTGGTCGGCGCCTGGTACGAAATCATGGAGCGCATGGCGGCTCAGGACGCTATCGGTATCGAAGCACGCACCCAGATGGCTGGCGCTTCCGGAACCGACCTTGCCGGTTACGAGGCCCAGCTCGACTCAACCAGGATGTTTTACCGTGCTGCCGATGCAGTGGCATTCAACAACAGTGCCGAGCTGGTAAAGACCATGGAGTACGTGGCGGGTTTCTCCTTTGACCATGGCTTGTTGGGCGACTCGGCGGCAGACGCTGGATTTATTGGCGTGGCGATGCCCGCGGGCACCTTCGGTGACAAAAATAATATCAAGCTGCGCTTTGATAACAGTTACATGCAAATGGCCGTCGACGGCAAGTTGTAGGGCATGGTATTCGATACAAGCGGGTCGACAGGACACCTCGGCGGGCAGCATTGATGAAGCGAATGGTGAATCTCCAGCCGAGCAGGGCCGCCAGGATCGGCCTCGGGCTGCTGCCGCTGGTATTGTTGGTGCTGGCCTACTGGTTGGCCTCCGATGCGCGCCTGGCTGAAAACCCCAATGACAAGTTGATGCCAGCCTTCGGTTCCTTTATCGACGCCATCGAACGGCTGGCGTTTGAGCCCAACAAGCGCAGCGGCGAATACCTGTTCTGGAACGACACCGCAGCCAGCCTCAAGCGCATTGGTCTCGGGGTTGGGCTCAGCGCCTTGATCGGGCTGGTATTCGGTATCGCTTGTGGCCTCTTGCCCCTGGTCAGGGCCGGGCTTTCGCCCCTGGTGACGATTATCTCCCTGATTCCCCCGATGGCGATCCTGCCCATCCTTTTTATCGTTTTTGGCCTTGGCGAGCTGTCAAAGGTGATGCTGATAGTGATAGGTATCAGCCCCTTTATTATTCGCGATCTGCAGGGGCGGGTGATGGAGATTTCCCAGGAAATCCTGATCAAGGCCCAGACCCTGGGCGCCAATACCTGGCAGATCGTCGTCCGGGTCGTGCTGCCACAGGTGTTGCCGCGTTTGCTCGATGCCGTGAGACTGTCCCTGGGTTCGGCCTGGCTATTCCTGATTGCCGCCGAAGCGATTGCTGCCACAGAAGGCCTGGGATACCGCATCTTCCTGGTGCGTCGTTATATGTCGATGGACATTATCCTGCCCTATGTCGCCTGGATTGCCCTGCTTGCCTTTGCGATGGACTGGAGCCTCAAAACCCTGTCGCGCTGGCTGTTCCCCTGGTATTTCGGTATTGGCGCCAGTGACAAGGCATCGACGGAGAGCACCAAAGTAGCGGAGAGGACCGCATGACCCCCCTGATAGAAGCGCGCCGCGTGTGGCGCGAGTACGGCGGCAACATCGTGCTGGAAAACGTCAATGCCCGGGTCAATGCAGGTGAATTCATCACCATCGTGGGTGCTTCCGGTTGTGGCAAGACAACGTTCCTGCGCATGCTGCTGGGAAGCGACAGCCCCTCGAGGGGGGAATTGCTATTGCAGGGCGATACCATTCCCGATGAGCCGGGACCCGACCGGGGCATCGTGTTCCAGCGCTATTCGGTATTCTCCCATTTGAGCGTGCTGCAAAATGTGAGCCTGGGGCTGGAGTTCGAGCGCTCACCGCTGTTGGCCAGGCTGTTTGGTACGAGCAGGCGCAATGCGGAATCAACCGCGCGTGAGTTATTGACCACGGTAGGTTTGGGGCACGCGTTGCATCGTTACCCGTTCGAGCTTTCCGGTGGTATGCAGCAGCGCCTGGCGATCGCCCAGTCCCTGATCAAGCGTCCCGAAATACTGCTGCTCGATGAGCCTTTTGGTGCCCTTGACCCGGGTATTCGCAAGGATATGCACGAACTCATTCTCGGCTTGTGGCGCGAGACGGGAGTAACGGTATTCATGACCACCCATGATCTCGAGGAGGGCTTTTACCTCGGTACCCGGCTCTGGGTCTTCGACAAGATCCGCCACGACCCCGATAACCCGAATCGCTACGGTGCCCACATAAGCTATGACATTCCGCTGGGCAAGTGCCAGCCGGAGGTACTGGATGAAATAGCGGCAAACCGGGTGAAAGCTACCCATGCTGGAAGGAGTGATTGCAGGTGAGCAGTGAAAGGCCGATATGGTACCAGGATGTCATCCCCGGTGGTGCGCACTGGTCGATGCGCCTGCGAGCCAATACCAGCCTGCGACTGGTTGACGAGGAGGGGGGCGCCAATGTCGGCATGCTGTTTTACAATCCCGAGAACCTGCTCGAGCGCTATAACGCCCCGGACACCCTCAAGTGCCAGCATACCTTCAAACTCACCGCCGGGCATTGCCTGTACTCCGACATGGGCCGGATTTTTTGCTCGATCGTGGGCGACAGCAGCGGCTGGCATGATACGGTTTGCGGCAATCTCAGCGATGCCAATATGAAGCGCAAGTGGTCTTTCGCGAGCTACCAGCAGGCGCGCAATGACTGGACCATCAGTGGCGAGCATGCGTTTCTGGTTGAGCTGGCCAAGTATGGCCTGGGGTTGGCAGATATGGCTGCGAATCTCAATTTGTTCAGCCGGGCGGTCGTCGATGAGTATGGCAATCTTGGCTACCCAAGCCAGCAAAGTCGTGCCGGTGACTTTGTAGAATTGCGCTTTGAGATGGACACCCTGGTGGTGTTACATACCTGCCCGCACCCCCTTGATCCTGCTCCCGAATATCCCCGGCGGCCGGTGCGCTACCAGCTGCTGCCTGCGGAACCTGCGGCCGATGACGACTTGTGCAAAAACAGCCGTGTCGAAAACCAGCGTGGTTTTGCCAACAATCGACTTTACTACCTGGGTGGAGCGTGAGCCATGCTGCTAGCCAGTGAGTTATTAGCGCAACATGCGGTGCGTCGCGAAACGGTCAATGCCGGTGATTACTATCTGCAGGTTTTGGCGGCCGGTGAGACCATGCGGATTGTTGACATCGAGGGCAACCAGGCCGCCGATACCCTGTTTTATGCTGCGGCAAACCCGCGTGAGCGCTACAGCGCGGTCGATACCATTCGCGAGCAGGGTAATGTCTACCTGACCGCCGGCTCGACGCTGCTCTCCAATCTCGGCAACGAGATGCTGACCATCGTGGCCGATACCTGCGGCCGGCACGACACCCTTGGCGGAGCCTGTGCCGCGGAGAGCAACACCGTGCGCTACGGCCTGGAAAAAAAATGCATGCATGCCTGTCGTGACAGCTGGATGCTGGCATTGGCGCAGAACCCGGCCTTTGGCATGGACAAGCGCGACATTACCCACAATATCAATTTTTTTATGAATGTCCCGATTACACCGGATGGCGGCCTGAGTTTTGCAGACGGTATCAGCGAAGCCGGCAAATACGTGGAGTTCAGGGCATCAATGGACGTCATTGTGCTGGTATCAAACTGTCCTCAGCTCAACAACCCCTGTAATGCCTACAATCCCACCCCCATTGAGCTACTGGTTTGGTAGGCAGGCGCCAGTCGCGCCTCGGCCCACCCGTTATCACTTGGTGCAGGACGACCTGTACGGTGCCACCAGCCATCGGGACGACCCGATTCACCAAGTGAGGCGAGCATGTTCAGCAAAGTCCTGATTGCCAATCGCGGCGCCATTGCCTGTCGCATTATTCGCACCCTGAAAAACATGCGGATCCAGTCCGTGGCTGTGTATGCCGCAGCGGATGCCGACTCGGCGCATGTGCGCATGGCGGATGAGGCCTATTGCCTGGGCGAGGGAGGGGCTGTACAGACCTACCTCGACCAGGACAAGCTATTCACCATTATTGATCGTAGCGGCGCCGAGGCTGTGCATCCCGGTTATGGCTTCCTCAGTGAAAATGCCGGTTTTGTCCGCCGCTGTACCCGGCAGGGCATCATCTTTATCGGCCCCTCCAGTGATTCCATCGAGTTATTCGGTCTCAAGCACCGGGCCCGCCAGTTGGCGCAACAATTCGAAGTACCGGTTATAGCTGGCAGCGGTCTTTTAACCGCTCAAGCTGATGCCATTGCGGCCGCCGATGTCATTGGCTATCCGGTGATGCTCAAGAGTACGGCGGGGGGTGGCGGTATTGGTATGCAAGTCTGTCTTGACCGCCAACAATTGCAGCAATGCTTCGCCTCCGTGGTACGCCTGGGGGAGAATAATTTTTCCGACGGCGGTGTATTCCTGGAAAAGTATATCCCCCGGGCGCGCCATCTTGAGGTCCAGCTGTTTGGTGACGGTTGCGGACGGGTAGTGGCGTTGGGCGAACGGGATTGCTCCTTGCAGCGGCGCAACCAGAAGGTGATTGAGGAGACGCCGGCGCCGGGTTTGACCGAGCAGCAAAGACAGGCGCTGCACACCACCGGTCAGCGTCTGCTGCAGGCGGTCAGTTATGCCAGTGCCGGCACGGTGGAGTTTATTTACGATACGGCGACCCGCGAGTTCTATTTTCTTGAGGTCAATACCCGCCTGCAGGTTGAGCACGGCATCACCGAAGAGCGATTTGGTGTTGACCTGGTGCAGTGGATGGTGGAGCAGGCCTATGCGCCGCTGGGCGACCTGCAGCAGCGGCGCGAGCAATTGCAACCCGCTGGACACGCGATAGAGGCCCGCATTTATGCTGAAGACTGCGCCCGCAATTTCCAGCCCTCGGCTGGCCTGCTGAGCCATGTAGAGTGGCCAGGCTCGCCGCCGCCGTCCTGTCGGCTGCGAATCGATAGCTGGATCAGCGCCGGAATTGAAGTGTCCAGCTACTACGACCCGATGCTGGCGAAGATGATCGTGCACGGTCCCGATCGAGTCACGGCCATTGCCGGCATGCAATACAGCCTGGAGCAAACCCAACTCTGGGGCATCGAGACCAATCTGGCTTATTGTGAGCAGCTTATGTCCGGGCCTGCATTCCTGCAGGGCGATGTCTATACCGGTCTGTTGCAGCAGTGGGAATTTCAGTCAGACAGGGTTGAAGTGTTGGTTCCCGGAACGATGACCACCCTGCAGGACCTGCTGGGTAGACGGGGTTACTGGCATGTGGGTGTGCCCCCCAGTGGCGCGTTTGACAGTTACAGTTTTCGCCTCGGTAACGAGTTGCTACAAAACGATGCAGACTGTGCCGGGCTGGAGATAACCCTGGGCGGCCCGACACTCAAATTCAGCCAGTCACAGCAAGTCGTGGTGGTGGGTGCCGATTTGCCAATCGCGCTGGACGGGCAGCCGCAGCCAACGTGGAGTGTCATCGAAGTCGACGCTGGACAGACGCTGGAACTGGGCGCTGTTAGCGGCAATGGCGCCCGCGCCTATCTACTGGTAAGGGGTGGCTTCCAGTGTCCCCAATACCTCGGCTCGCGATCGACTTTCACCCTGGGCCAGTTCGGTGGCCACGCCGGACGCGCACTGCGTACCGGTGACGTCTTGCATTGCCGTGTCACCGCGAGGGTGGCTGCGGGCCTGGTAGACCCGCAGCGTCGACCCACGCTCACCCGCAATTGGACCTTGCACGCCATTTACGGCCCCCACGGCGCCCCGGATTTTCTCACCGATGAAGATATCGCAAGGTTTTTCTCGGCCGCTTGGGAGGTGCATTACAATAGCAGTCGCACTGGCATTCGCCTGCTCGGCCCAAAGCCGAACTGGGCGCGGGACAGCGGTGGCGAAGCGGGGATGCACCCCTCCAATATTCATGATAACGCCTACGCTTTTGGCAGCGTGGACTTCACCGGCGATATGCCCGTTATCCTCGGTCCTGACGGCCCCTCCCTGGGGGGATTCGTGTGCCCCGCCACCGTCATCAATGCCGACCTTTGGAAACTTGGCCAACTCAAGGCCGGGGACACCCTTCGGTTTGTTCCGGTTGCGATTGATGCTGCGGTCCAGCTCGATCGCGCCATCCTCCGGGGAGAGCCCTTGTATCAGCTTGAGCCGGTCCCGCCCGACTCCTGCATCCTGCGGCGGCTGGTCATCGGCAGCGCAGTGAGGGTCGTCATTCGCGCTGCCGGGGATCGCTTTGTGCTGGTTGAGTTCGGCGACCAGCAGCTGGACCTGGCGCTGCGTCTGCGGGTGGCTGCACTGCAGCAACAGTTGCAGGAGCTGGCAGCGAGCCAAGCCGAGCTGGGTTCGGCGCTCATCGACCTGACGCCGGGAATTCGCAGCTTGCAGGTACACTACGACCCACAGCTGTTGGCCCTGGAGCCTCTACTGGCTTATATCGAAGCGGGATGTCAAAGTCTTGAGCGCGAGCAGGACGTGAGCATTGCTTCGCGCACGGTGCACCTGCCCTTGAGTTGGGACGATAGTGTTTGCCGGCAGGCGATTGAAAAGTATATGAAGTCGGTGCGAGCGGATGCGCCCTGGTGCCCCGACAACATCGAGTTTATTCGCCGTATCAATGGCCTCGACAATGTCGAGGCTGTGCGTGACATCGTGTTTACGGCCGAATATGTGGTGATGGGCCTCGGCGATGTGTACCTCGGCGCGCCGGTGGCTACCCCGCTGGACCCGCGCCACCGCCTTGTCACCACAAAATATAACCCTGCCAGAACCTGGACAGCAGAAAACTCGGTAGGTATCGGTGGCGCCTACCTGTGTGTCTATGGCATGGAGGGCCCGGGGGGATACCAGTTTATCGGCCGCACACTGCAGATGTGGAACCGCTATCAGAAAACCGCCGAGTTTCAATTGCCCTGGCTGTTGCGCAATTTTGACCGCATCCGATTCTTCCCGGTAAGCCAGCAAGAACTCGAGCAGATTCGGCTCGATTTCCCCCGCGGTGACTACGCCTTGAAGATCGAGCCCGGTGAATTCAGTCTGCGGGAGTATCAAAAGTTCCTGCAAGAGCACCGCCAGCAGATCGATGATTTCCAGCGCCGGCGCGAGGCCGCTTTTGCCATCGAGTTGCAGCACTGGCGAGACAGCGGCCAGTTCAACGTCGATACGGAAATGCCTGCGCCCGAGGACGATGTTATCGAGTCACTGCCACAGGGTTTCGTCGCCGTCGAGAGCACTGCGGCGGGCAATATCTGGCAGCTTCTGGTGGCCGAGGGCAAGCGGGTCGAGCCGGGGGAGACACTGCTGGTATTGGAGTCAATGAAAATGGAAATTGCGCTTGCAAGCCGTCATGCCGGGATAGTCCGGCGCGTTCTCAAGTCCCAGGGAGCCCAGGTGCGTGCCGGCCAGGTCCTGTTGCACATCGAGGTGGATGAATGATCTGGCAAAACCTTGACCTGACATTACCGGGCTTGCGCGGGCACTATTTACGGGGGGACTTTAGCCCGCCTGAACTTGTCGGTTACCTGCGGCAAAAAGCGGCAAGTTTTGGCCACAAGAATATCTGGATAAGCCAGTTGTCAGATCAGCAGCTCGAACCCTGGCTCGCGCGGCTCGCCGAGGCGTCGGTGGAAGATTTGCCCCTGTACGGAGTTCCTTTTGCCGTTAAAGACAATATCGACCTCGCCGGGGTTGCCACCACCGCTGCCTGCGAAAAGTTTGCCTACGTTCCAGGGCACAGTGCCGTCGTGATCGAACAGTTGCTGGCTGCCGGCTGTATTCCCATGGGCAAAACCAATATGGACCAATTTGCCACGGGGCTTGCCGGTACCCGCTCCCCGGAACCCTGGGGTCCCTGTCGCAATGCCTTTGACGACAACTACATTTCCGGGGGTTCGAGTTCAGGGTCGGCGGTGGCGGTGGCGCTGGGTCTTGTCAGTTTTGCCCTCGGGACCGATACCGCCGGGTCCGGGAGGGTGCCGGCGGCAATGAACAATATTGTCGGCATGAAACCGACGCTGGGTCTGCTGAGCTGTCGCGGGGTCGTGCCCGCCTGTCGCAGCCTGGATACCGTTAGCATTTTTGCCCTGACACCGGCGGATTGCGGCAGGGTTTTCGAACAGGCCGCAGGCTTTGATCAAGCCGACGCCTACACCAGGAGGAATCCATTTGCCAATGGACCCCGGGTCAGGGGTATTGCTGCAGGCGATCTGAAGCTCGGTGTACCGGCTTTGCAGCAGCTGGAGTTTTTTGGCGATAGCCAGACACAGGAGGTGTTCGAAGCCGCTCTCAGGCAATGGCAGGCGCTAGGCGCCACCCTGGTCGAGGTGAATTTTGCGCCCTTTCTGGAAGCTGCATCGCTGTTGTACCAGGGGCCCTGGGTGGCGGAGCGCTACCTTGCCACCCGTGATTTGATGGAACGCGACCCGTCCGCCATACATCCGGCGGTGCGTCAGGTGATCGAGCCTGGCGCTGATTATTCGGCTCTGGAATGTTTTGCCGCCGCCTATCGCCTGCGGCAACTGAAGCTGCTGGCGGATGCTGAGCTCGCGCGAGTCGATCTGCTTGTTACCCCCAGCCTGGCTCGCCAGTACCGGGTCCGGGAATTGCTGGAGGAGCCGATTGAACTGAACAGCCGGCTGGGTTACTACACCAACTTTATGAACCTGCTGGACTATTGTGCGTTGGCGCTTCCGGCTGGATTTACCGAGCGCGGTTTACCGTCCGGTATTACCCTGGTTGCCGACAAGTTTCACGACCAGCAGTTACTGGCCTGGGGCGGCCGTTGGCAGCAGCAACTGGCATTGCCGCTGGGCAACACGGGCATGGCTTACCGCACTGACAGTTTACCGGTGTTCGGCGCATCGGATCGGGTAGCAATGGTCGTTTGCGGTGCCCACCTCGACGGTCTCGCGCTTAACTGGCAGTTGCGGGAGCGCGGTGCCCGCCTGCTGGAAAGCACGGTGTCGGCGCCCCGTTACCGCCTCTATGCGCTGCCCGATGGCAGGCGCCCGGCGATGGTTCGATGTCCCTCGGATGGTCTGGCTATCGAGGTGGAAGTCTGGTCTGTGCCGACCACGGAACTGGGCAGTTTTGTGGCGGCGATCCCGCCGCCGCTGGGTATCGGGAAGGTCGAGTTGACAGATGGTCGTTGGGAGAGCGGCTTTATTTGTGACGGCTATGGACTGGAGGGTGCTACCGACATTAGTGAGTTCGGTAGTTGGCGTGCCTGGCTGCAGCGGTAAGCCCTGGTTGGCGGATCTTGCCAGGCAACAAGCCCGGGGTGAGACGCTTTATAATTTAGGCAACAAAAATAACGAGTCCTTAGAAAAAAATATGATAAAAAAACCGCAATAAGTTTTTGCCATACGTTGCCCGGTGGCTATAAATTTACTCAGGGGTCGCGGTGCTTGATGCCGCGGCAAGGCAGTACAAAACCGTGTGAATGGAAGGCCTGTGTTATGGGATCAACGAGTCCATCAGATGATGCAGATGATGTCACCATCGAGCTGGATTCCAGCTCCAGGAGCTGGCGTTACAATGAAGACTCCGAGCACCTTTCGGTGTCTTCAAGGCAGCGAATCAGGGATCAAATGCGAGCCGATATCGAAGCGTTCCTGGCAAGGGGTGGCCAGATAGAGCTGTTGGATACCACTATGTCGGCGGAGAAGTTGAGACCACGTTGATTCGCCAATGCGCGGGAGAGATGCCCTTGCGGTGATCAGGGCCGGGCGTGGCGGGCTGCGTGGAGTTCGATCTGCCGGATGCAGGCAGGCAGCTCCGCGAAGCGCTGGATAGTTGCGCTTGGCTGGCTGCCGGGAATGGCGTCCAATTGATCCCGGTTGAGCCAGATGGTGTACCAGCCCAGGCGCTGAGCGGCCGCAACATCGTGCTCCGGGTGGTCACCTACATGGATAATCTCCTCGGGTCGGGCTCCCGTCTTTTCCAGGGTGCGCTCAAAGTGCAGTGGCATCGGTTTGCTGCTGTTGAGCGACTCCGCCGAAAAGGCAAACGAGAAATACCTTCCCAGCGGCAGGCGGTAAATGTCGGCATTACCGTTTGTCAGCACACCGAGGAGGTAGTCACCGTGTAACTGCGCGATGACTTCCTCTACCTCGTCAAATAGCTCCACATCATGCCGCGCCGCCATAAATACCTCCATTGCCCGGTCTGCCAGCTGGCGAGCTGCGGCCTCGCTGATACCGGCGCGCAGCATCGCGGTTTGCAGGGCATGGTGCCTTGCCTCGGTGATCCGATGGACCAGGTCAGGTCGGCTCTTGACCAGTTCCATGCGCATCGCCCGAAGCGAGCGGATGGAAAACCGCTGCATCACGGCGGGGCAGTGGGTCTGCAACCAGTCAAACAGCAGATTTTCGGCACGCATCAGCACCGGGGTTACTTCCCACAGGGTATCGTCGAGGTCGAAAGTGATGACTTTTATCATGGGGACTTCAGCCCTGGGGTTTCTTGCCCTTCTTTCCCGAGCCGCCTCTGGCTGGCCTGCGCTGGGCCCTGGGATGGGCCTTATCATAGACTTTGGCGAGGTGCTGAAAGTCGAGGTGGGTGTAGACCTGGGTGGTGGAGATGTTGGCGTGACCGAGCATTTCCTGCACAGCGCGAAGGTCGCTACTCGACTCCAGCACGTGACTGGCAAACGAGTGGCGCAGCATGTGGGGGTGCAGCCTGCGTCGCAGCGACTGGTCTGTCGCCATTTTCTGTAACCGGGCCTGGACGCTCCTGGGGTTGATGCGCTGCCCCCGGTTGCTGATAAAAACCGCCGTGTCGGCGGGGTCCCCGAGGTGCTCGCTGCG